>JBKJQK010000422.1:0-7916 GCA_046594095.1 Anaerolineae bacterium
AGCCGATCGCCAAGAAGCCGATCGCCAAGAAGCCGATCGCCAAGAAGCCGATCGCCAAGAAACCGGTCGCCAAGAAGCCGGTCGCCAAGACGCCGATCGTCAAGAAGCCGGTCACCAAGAAGCCGGTTGCCAAGAAGCCGGTTGCCAAGACTCCGGTCGCCAAGACTCCGATCGCGCCACCCGTGATTCCAGCCTCGTTGATGGGAGAACCTCAACCCCTGCCACTCGACCCGAACGCCGGCCGGGGAGATAAGTCAACCGGACCATAGGGCGATGCCTGAAGGGCGACGGCATTACGTCGTCGCCCAATAAGAATCTTACATGCCTGACGTAGATCATTTTGTCGCGCGTCAGGAAGAGTTGGCGCGTCTGAATGCCATGCTCGATGAAGTGCTGGCAGGGCATGGTCAGGTGTGCTTCCTCTCCGGCGAGGCCGGCGCTGGAAAAACGGCCCTTTCCGCGGAATTCCAGCGCCAGGCTCAGGAGAGGCACCCCGAGCTCCTCATCGCGGGCGGCGCCTGTGACGCGCAAGTCGGCGACGAAACGCCGTATGCGCCGTTTCGGGAGGTGCTCGAGTCCATCACCGAGAGCGCCCGCAGTCGGGCGGTCGCGCCGAAGGTCAAGCCGGAGAATGGCGCACGGGTTATGCGGGCTGTGCGGCTGGTGGCCGAGGTTTTGGCGAAATTCGGGCCTGATCTGGTCGGGGTATTTATTCCTGGGACACCCTTCATCGGGAAGATGGCGGACTTTGTGCTCGATCAGGCAGGAATTCGCGACAAGCTCAAAAAAAAGATATCGGTCAAACAAGGGGAGGCCAGGCTTCTGTCTCCGGGCGCGCTCAGCCAGGACCAGGTAATTGAGCAATTCGTCAATGTGCTTCGCGAGCTGGCGACCAAGGCCCCAATTCTTCTGGTGCTGGACGATCTGCACTGGGCGGATTCGGCTTCCATCGACCTTCTTTTTCGACTGTGCCGGCGCCTTGTGGATGCGCGCCTATTTGTCTTGTGCGCGTTTCGCCCCCATGACGTGAAAGGTGGGCGGGGCTATGGCCCGCATCCGCTTGAGCGCGTCGTCTATGAGGTTCAGCGCTATCGGGGCGATGTGTGGCTGGATCTGACCTCGGTAAGCGAACAACGCGGGCGCGATTTCGTCGGCGCGCTCATTGATGCGGAGCCGAATCGCCTCGACGCTGGCTTTCGACAAAGACTGTATGCCCATACTGAGGGCCATCCTCTATTTACGGTCGAATTGTTGCGAGATCTCAAATCGCGCGAGATCCTGAAACAGGACGAACAAGGCGCGTGGACTCTCACGGGAAAGGTGGACTGGGACACGATTCCGGCGCGGATCGAGGGGGTTGTGGCTTCTCGCCTTTCAACCGTTGACGGACCGATGCGAGACACGCTGAATGCGGCGGCCGTCGAGGGCGACGAGTTCACCGCGGAAGTCCTGGCCCGCCTTAGCGGTCAGGACCCGCGCCTGGTGATTCGCCAACTGAGCGGCGAGCTTCAGGATGAGCTGCAGATCGTTCGCGGACTTGATACCCGCCGGATCGGCGCTCAGCGAATCTCGCGCTACCGCTTTGGCCATCAACTTTTTCAGCGTTACGTCTACGAGAGTCTGGACAGCGTGGAGAAATCCTATCTGCATGAGGGCGTGGGCCTGGCTCTTGAGGCCCTCTATGGGCAGGAAACCGACCAGATTGCAGCTGCGCTGGCGCGCCACTTTGAAGCGGCTGAAATGACCGAAAAGGCGCGCCACTATCTCGGCCGAGCCGGTCACGTGGCCGCGGCCGCCTACGCAAACGCAAGCGCGTTGGCCTTCTTTGATCGCGCGATGGCGCTGACACCGGCGGACGCCCGGGCAGAAAGGATCGACCTGCTCAGCGCGCGAGAACGCGTCTCGAGCGTGCTCGGCTTGCGCGACCGCCAGCGAGAGGATCTTGCCACCCTCGACACGCTTGCCACGGCGCCCGGTGATGCCGAGCTCAGAGCCGACGTTCTGTACCGCCGGGCCCAGCTGGCGCTTGAGATCAGCGACTATCCTGGCGCCATTTCGGCCGCGATGGCGCTCGAAGCCAGCGCCGCCCAGGCATCGTTCTCGACTGCCGTGGACTTGAGGGTTGAAGCGCCCCTGATTCGGGCGATCGCACATTTCCGGCAGAGTGATTGGGAGGCGTGCCGGGCGGCGCTCACGCGCAGCCTGGATCTCAGCCGCGCATCCGGCTTGCGACGATCCGAAGCGCGCGCGCTGCAACTCCTTGCCTCGCTGCGATGGGCAAGGGGCGACCTCGGCGGCGCGCATGCGCCACTCGCGGAAGCGCTCGGACTTGCCCGCGCGGAGGGTGATCTTCGGGTTACATGGTCGATCCTCAACGATGCGGGAGTCCTTGCTTCCGAGCAGCGCGATTTCATCGCCGCGGCTCGCCACTTTGCCGAGGCGCGCGGGATCGTTGGGCGCACTGGTCAGCGGGCCGCTGAAGCCCGATTACTAATCAATGAAGGCGACGCAGCCTACGAGACGGGCAACTTTGCGTTATCGCGCGACTGCGCGCTGACGGCCTATGAGATTGCGCTGGATGTCCGCGAGCGACGGGACCAAGCCATCAGCGCGAGCAATCTCACTGAGACGCTCATCGAAGTCGGTGACTTCGGCGGCGCGCAACGGTATGCCGCCATTTCAATTGCCGTGGCATCGGAGATTGGCTATCGACGGGGCGCCTGCATCACCCGTGAGTATTTGTCCAGAATCGCCCTCGCAACCGGCGATTTCGAAGCGGCGATTCGCGAGGCGAAAACGGGGCTTTCCCTCGCCGCAGATCTCGGACTCGGCCAGCGCGAGGCCAGTCTGCAGATTCCGCTGGCCCGCGCCCTCATCGGTGCCGGTCGGATCCGTGAGGCGATGGAGGCATCGGCCACGGCCCGCTTGCGCGCGTCCGAACTTGGTCTGCCGGCCCTCATCATTCAGGCCGACGCGGCGCGCGCGCTGGCCCTCCTGGCGCGAAGGGCAGAGGGTGACCTTGCGGAGGCGGTTCAATTGGCCGAACCGGCCTCCGCTGCCGACTCAGCCCAACTTGGTAGGGGTGGCCCGGCTGAAGCGCCCCTGTGGACGCGGCTCACCCAGATTGAAACGTTGTGCGCGTCCAACGATGCGCGGGCCGCATCCGCCGCGCGGGTCGCAATCGATCTGCTGAAGCAGCGCGCCCAGAGAATCTCCGATTCTGCCCTCCGCCAGAAGTTCATCGATGGCGTGCCGGAGCACCGGGAGCTGCAGCGCTTGCACGCCGCGCTTCAGGCGAGGTAGTTGGATACTGCTCCGGCTCTACCGGAGTTCGAGAATCAGCGTAACCGTGTACGGCCGCCGTTCGACTGGGACGAGCGGGGAAACTTCGGCCACGAGGATGTAATTGCCCGGCGTGACGGTCCAGTCAATCCGTCCCGAGTCCTCGAAGGCGATGTCGACTGCGTTCGCCCCGATTCCGGTCGTCTGAAGCGCACGGGGGTAAGGCCAGCCATAAACCCGTAAGAGACTCAGGGCAGGGAAAGGTGACAACGGCAGACCTGAGATTGTCTTCGCCTCGCTGACGAATGCCGTCAGCGCGCGCCCAGCCTGCGCGCGGCAGAACGTGATCGGCAATCCCGGCCCATTCTTGAGGGTGCTCGGCCCGCCGCGTCGAAACGCGTACGCATCTCCCGGGTTGGCCATGCTGACGAGCCTGGTTCCTCCGCTTGCTGGCTCGACCGCTCCCGCCACCGTCAGGCTGATCCGGGTGATGACAAAGGTCTCGGCCACGGTCGCTTCGAGCGCGCCGGCGTAGATACCTGCGGGCTGGGAGCAATCGGTCTGCAGCCAGACCGCGACCGAGCCCGGGATGGGGCCGGGAATGGTCTTGGTGTCGATCGTGGCGGGCAGGCCGCTGACCCTCCATGTGAGCGGGTTGGCGTTGGCCAGCACTGCTGAGGCGTCGATCTGCAGGGCTGCCGAAGCGCCGGCAGGCAAGCTGAGTCGGGCGGATGGAACCTGGGTCGGCGCGGGTCGCGGGGTGGGGGTCGCTGTTGCGGCCCGGACCGAGGTTGGAGTCGGTGTTTCCGTTGGCGTTAACGGTGACTCGGGCGTTGACGTTTCGGTTTTCGTGGGCGTCGCCGTAGACGTATACGTTGGCGTAAACGTTTCCGTTGGCGTTGCCGTTTTCGCAGTCGTAGACGTATACGCTGGCGTCACTGTAGGCGCGGCCCCGGCCGCCGGCTGGCATGCCGCCAGCAACAGCCCGGTAGCGGCCAGGCAGAACAGGGCGCGAAAGCAACGGCACATTGCTCGCCATTGTAAGCACCTCGGGCGGCTAATACTTGCGAACGACGCTGCGGTAGCTCAGGGGTTGGCGAGTCTGGAAGATCTGAGTCTCCTCGCGCACGCGACGGGTCTCGTCCAGGCTGAGTTTGGCGATGATGAAGCCTTCGGTGGTCTCGTCCAGATCCACGATAACCTGGCCCCGCGGGCCGACAATCATGCTTTCACCGCAAAAGGCCATCCCGGGTTCCTCGCCAACCCGATTCGCGGCGCAGATGAAACACGCGTTCTCGGCCGCCCGGGCCGAGAGGAAGACCCGCCATTCATCGGCGTGCTCGCGGTCCCAGGCCGCGCTCACGAGAATCAACTCGGCTCCGTCCATGCACAGGCTGCGGATGCCCTCCGGGTAAAAGATGTCCCAGCCCACTTGCAGGCCGAGCACACCCAGGGGTGTCTCGACGGGTTCAAGCTTGAATCCGGGGCGGAACAGAGTCTGCTCAATCCCGCGTAAGTGCACCTTACGGTAGTGTGAAACCAGGTCTCCCTCGGGCCCGACGAGGACCTGGGAGTTGAAAGCGATGCTTTCGACCCGTTCCTTGGTCGGGATCCCAAACGCGATGTGGGTGGCGGTGTCCTGGGCGCGCTGAGCGATGGCGTTGACGGACGGCCCGGGCACGCGCTGGTTCAGCTGAACGAAACGGCTGCCGCAATCCGAACCGGTCGTGGCCAGCTCGGGGAAGAGAATGACGTCGACCCGCTGCTTGGCGACGACCTGGCGGGCCAGCTCGCCCATCTTGGCCAGGTTGATATCGGTCTCGCCCAGTTTGGTGTCCATCTGCACGACGGCGACGGTGATTTCACGCATGTCTGCTTTCTCCTGCTTGGCGCCCGCGGGGGCGCAATCTTTCGAATAGGCAGGCAGTTTATCACGAAACCGAACAAGTGTTCTACTTCAAGGATGACATTGCTCGGCCTTGTGGCCGGCAATTGGCATTGGCGGACCAGGGGATATTTGTTAGAATGCGCGGGCTTATGAATGAGACTCCCGCCCTGCCCAGCGCTGTGTCCGCGCCTCAGGCTCTGAGCAACCTGAGCCGCAAGGTTGGCTTCTGGTTTTTCCTCAGTTCCGAATTGCTTATCTTCTGCGGCCTGATCGGCGCGCTGTTGGTGACCAAGAGCTATGCCAAAACCTGGCCAACGGCTCAAGAGCTGAGCCTGTGGCTGGTCAGCCTGAACACCTTCTTGTTGCTCACCAGTTCGCTTACGGTCGTGCTTGCAATCGACTCAATCCGCGAGGGCAAACCGAAGCCCGTGGCCGGCTTTATCATGATCAGCGCGCTGATGGGTGTCGGCTTTCTCGCTGGCCAGGCCGTCGAATATACCCACCTGATCACCGTCGAGGGGTTTGGCTTTGGCGATCCATTTGGGACCGCTTTCTTTATCTTGACCGGCCTGCATGGCCTGCACGTGCTGGTAGGGGTACTCTGGGCGTTTGGCGTTGCGGCCCGCGCGCGGGCCCGGGCCTACAGCGCGACAAACTACACAAGCATCGAAGTGTTCGGCCTGTACTGGCACTTTGTCGACCTGGTCTGGATCTTGATCTTCACGGTGGTCTACCTGATCTCCTGATCGGACACGCCATGGAAAATACTGAACACAAGCCCCATAACTACACCAGCCCAAAGGTGGTGTACTTGATCCTCTTCATCGCGACCGTGGTTGAAGTCGGCGCGACTTTGGCGGGCCTGCCCCGCAACTTGCTGGTCCCGGCACTGCTCTCCATCTCGTTCGTGAAAGCTGGCCTGGTCGCTCTGTACTTTATGCATTTGCGCTACGAGAAGCCGATCTACAGCGTCATTTTCGCGACACCGGCCGTTTTCGCGATTCTGCTAATGACGATCTTGTCAACCCATTGATCTGAAGGCCGTTGGCTTTTCGTAAGTGGCGCATCGTCGCGGCGTATCACTGGACAACCTCATCACCCGAGAAGGCATGTGGTCCCTGCGCGCTGAGCATCGGTCCTTGCGCCCAACGCACTGTGTTGGGCGTTTAATTTGGGTGGATCGAGCCGACATTCCGGAGCGGATTGTCACCCACCCGCTGACCCCACATTCAAGGCGAGACGCATCTATTGCCCGGAGTAGAATTGGAAGGTTGTCCTGACAAAGCGACAACCCGAATCTTGCATACTCTTCTGGAGGAATGATCCATGACGATCAAGACCAAAGGCGTCTCCGACGGCGCTCCTGCCGCGCCGCTGGTTGCCAAACAGGGCGACCCCGGGCGGCCAGCCATCCTGGTAGACACAGTCACGCCGGCGCCTGTCGCGCCAACGTCTGTCGTGGCCGATAGCGCGCTGGTGACCGCATACACCCAGTTCAATCGTGCCGCGAAGATTCTCGAATTGAACGATGGGCTTGCCGACACGCTTCGCGCATGCCAACGCGAGCTCACGGTGAATTTTCCGGTCAAGATGCGGGATGGCAGCATCCGCCGCTTCACCGGTTATCGCATTCACCACAACTCGGGTCGCGGGCCGACCAAGGGCGGCATTCGCTACAACCCGCATGTAACGCTGGATGAAGTTCGCGCGCTGGCGATGTGGATGACCTGGAAATGCGCCGTCGTCAACATTCCCTATGGCGGGGCCAAGGGTGGCGTCATGTGCGATCCCAAGCAGCTCAACATGCATGAGCTCGAGGGCATCACCCGGCGCTTCACCACCGAGATCTCGATCATGATCAGCCCGGACGGCGATGTGCCGGCGCCGCACATGGGCACAAATGCCCAGACCATGGCCTGGATCATGGACACCTACTCGATGCACAAGGGACATTCGGTCCCCGCAATTGTGACCGGTAAACCCATCAATATTGGCGGATCGGCCGGCCGCCTCGAGGCCACCGGCCGCGGCGTCATGTTCACCGTGCGCGAGGCCTTCCGCTCGATGGGCTGGAGCTTCGAAGGCGCAAAGGTAGCCGTGCAGGGTTTTGGCAACGTGGGTTCGATCACGGCCTACACCGCTCATGAGATGGGTTGCAAAGTGGTCGCGGTGAGTGACATCGATGGCGGCCTGCATAACGCCCGCGGCTTGAACATGCCGCGCTTGCGCCAGTGGCACAAAGAGCACGCCACCATCAAGGGCTTTGATGGCGGGGACTGGATCACGGGCCCGGAGCTGGTTGCGTTGAAGTGCGACGTCCTTGTCCCGGCCGCGATGGAGAACCAGATCACCCGCGCGACGGCGGGCTCAGTTCGGGCCCGGATGGTGGCTGAAGGCGCCAACGGACCGACAACGCCCGAGGGCGACGAGATATTGGGTGACAAAGGCATCACGGTCATTCCCGATATTTTGTGCAATGCAGGCGGCGTGGTCGTTTCGTACTTCGAGTGGGTGCAGAGCCTCCAGCAGCTTTTCTGGGAAGAAGAGGATATCAACGGCAGGCTCGAAAAGATCATGATACGCAGCTACCACGATGTAAAGGACAAGGCCGAATCGCTCAAGATCGACTTGCGCACGGCCGCCCAGGTGCTTGGCATCGGGCGCGTTGCCGACGCCACCATGACCCGCGGGCTGTACCCCTAATTTGAATGCAGAATGCAGAATGCAGAATTCAGAATTCAGAATG
>JBKJQK010000059.1:0-7620 GCA_046594095.1 Anaerolineae bacterium
GGTGGTCATCAAAGATGGGGGAATGAAGAACTACGCGCAGATCTGGCAAGTGCTGTTCGATCCCAAACTTGGCCGCTGGCAGATTGCCAAGCTGTTCCTGGCGCAGGAAATGTAGGAACGCCGTCCGCTGTCAGCGGTCCAATACGTCGAAACCTTGCTCGGCAAAATGCCGGTCAAAGGTGAAGGCCGCCGCGATTCCTCGCCGGCGCATGACGTCGAAGCTGGCGCAATCGACCAGGCTCAGATGGCGGTTGTGGGCGGTCAGCATCGCCTGAACGATTCGCTCATGGGCTGCCGCGTCGATCCATTCGATGTCCAGCAACGGCACGATCCCGCGCTGGAAGTCCACGACCGCTTGCAGTCCGAGCCGGCGCTGAATGAGCGCGAGACATTCGATCAAGACGTAGTTGGCGCACACCAGCTCATGCGGTCGGGCGCGCAGGCGTCCCCACATCCCGGCCGCGCGGACGTGCTCGTCCGTATCGGCGTCCATCAGGGCGTACAGGCCCGACGTGTCGCAATAGACCATCATCCCGAGAAGGCCTCGTCGAGGTAGCGATCATGATCGCGGGCGGCATCCGCCGCGCCGGATCGGTATTTGCCGATGACCGATAGCGAACGCTCCCACGCAGCGTCCTGCCCATCGGCGGGTTGGGCGAGGATGAGGGCGTCGACGCTCTCGCGGATCAGCTCGGCCATCGAGACATCCCTCTTGCGGGCGATTTTCTTCAGGCTGCGGGCCTGCCCCTCAGTGAGCTGGATTTGGGTGCGAATCATGATTACAGTTAGGTGATTACATGATAACACCAGATGACAGACCGCGTATGGCGGACGGCAGGCGACGCGCCTGAACGTCCGTTAACCCCTGGGGTGGCCCCATATTGAACCGCTGCAGGTAGGCAGGTGGCGGGGGCCTCCCCAGGGGTTAACGAATGCCGCGTGAGCCTCATCCGAGCGCCCGTAAGCCTCGGCCGCGCCTCGAAACTCAAGGGGGGGCGCTCCGAGTGCTTGTTGTATGCCCGGTGTGGCGTATCCCCGACAGGCGCTCGGAGCGCTGACCCGTTGGCCACAAGAGCGCTCGGAGCGCTTGCCTGCCAAAGCATCCCCGGCTGGAGAACAAGTGTTACGACCGCCCATAAGCCTCGGCCGCGCTGACCCGTTGGCCACAAGAGCGCTTGGAGCGCTTCGTGCTGACTCCGATGCGACTGCCGCGACTTACGCGTCCTCCGTTAATCCCTGGGGTGGCCCCCATTACGCTGGCGTGTGCCGGAGTCGCGCATGGGGCCACCCCAAGGGTTGACGGAGGGTCCGCCCGCGCCAGCCTCAATCCCGGTCACCGCCAATGGCCCGCCCTCACCCCTCTGTCGGATCGATCAAGCGCAACTCCGGGAAATAGCTGCGATAGAAACCCCGGTCGCGCGAGATGAGCTGGGCGCAGCGCGTCTGAGCGTGCGCGGCAATCAGAAAATCCACCAGGACGCGGTCGCGCTCGCCGCCGCGCTGCCGGTAGCGCCGAAACGCGGCTCCGGCCAGAAAACAGCCCGCCTCGCCAATCGGCTCGCGCGCGACGTCCAACCGATCCAACACCGTCGTCAGTTGGTCGAGGGTGTCGAAATACCGCGCAATTTCGGCCAGGACGATCTCGCACACGACCAGGCTGCCCTCGCGGCCGGCGTCCCTTACCGCGGCGAGGGACGCGCTCGCATACCGCGCGTCATCGGCGAAGATGTCAATCAAGACGTTGCTGTCCAGCGCGGTGATCATCGACCGCGCATCTCCTCGATCTCCGCGTCGACATCGCGCACCCGCTTCTTGAGGATCCCCACCGCCCCCACCCAGGCATCCTTGACCTTGCGGGCAGCAACGCGGCGCAGGATGAGGTTACCGTGGTCGTCGATCCACTCGACCTCGGTTGTCTCGTCAAGCCCGTAGCGTTCCCGCAACTTTTTTGGGATGGTCACCTGTCCGCGTTCGCCAACTTTCATACCTTAATTATGACTTCATAACTAAATGATGTCAAGGGGCCGGTTCGAGCGTAGCTGTTGTGATTTATCGCAACATCATCTGCCCGGCCTCGGTATGGGTCCTGTGCCTTCGCGCGGGATGACGGACGTTCGGGATGCCGGCCTACCCGCTCACGTCCGGCGCCCCGGAGGGGTGCCTGAAGATAGCCGGGGGTTGAGCGAAGCGATACCCCCGGAAACGTAGCGCACGATCCAGACGCGGCACATGCTTGATGAGTTTGCCCAGCATCCATGATCCGCCTCGCGTGATAAACTCAAAAAGTGAGCGCTATTTCCCCTGATTCAGTCTTTGATCTCATTACCCTCGAGGACGCCCGCATCTCTCCCGATGGCCGCACGGTGGCCTTTACCCGGGTCGCGGTCGACAAGGCCAACAACCGCTACAAGCGCAATATCTGGCTAAAAGATTTGGCCAGCGACGCGCCGGCCTACCCGCTTACCAACGGCAACAAGGACAGCGCGCCGCGCTGGCGTCCCGATGGCGCCTGGCTTGGTTTCCTGAGCGGCCGGGAAGGCCCGCCCGCCGTCTATGCCCTGCCCATGCGCGGCGGCGAGGCCCAGATCGTGGCTTCGCACCCCAACGGTATCGCCGAATTTGACTGGTCGCCGCACGGCCGCAGGATTGCCTTCGCCGCCGCCCTGCGGGCCGATGAGCGCGAGAAGGAAGATGCGCCAGGGTTACCTGGCGGCGCAGGGTTACCTGGCGGCGGAGGATTACCTGCCGCCGCCAAAGACGAGAAGACTCCGGATCGCCTCGACCCGCGGGTTATCACTCGTCTGCCCTACCGCACGGGCACGACCTTTCTCGAGGACAAGTTCCGCCACCTGTATGTCGTTGACGCGCCCGCCGCGCCGGGCGAGGGCGAGCTACCCAAGCCCCGCCGGGTCACCGATGGCGAACTGAGTTTTGAGGGCCCCGCCTGGAGCGCCGACGGCCAGTCGCTTCTCGGCGCAGCCTCCCGCGACCCCGAGAGCGGCAATCTTTTTCTCTTCATCGATGCGGTTCGCATCCCGCTTACGGGTGAAAGTCGAACGTTTGAGCGCCTGACCGGCGCCGGCGCGACCATCGACGCCGTCACCGCCTCGCCCGACGGGCGCTGGATCGCCATGCTGTCGCGCCCCGAGGACCAAGCCATGTTCCGCGCGTGGCGCCTGGACGTTATGCCCGCCGCAGGCGGCGCCCCGATCGAGCTGGGATCAACCTTCACCGGTGATGTCATGGGCTTGCGCTGGACGCAGGACAGCGCCGCCCTGGTCTTCCTGGGCGAAGCGGGTGGCTCGACCAACCTGTATCGGGTCGCCCTCAACGATCGGCTGGCGGTCCCCCTGACCACGGGCGCCTGGGAGGTCAAGAGCTTCGACCTCGACGCCAGCGGCGCGATCACCTTCATCGCCTCGACCGAGGCCGATCTGGCCGTGCTTTTCCTGCGCGAGCCCAGCGGTGAGGTCTGGACGAAATACGACCCGAACGCCACCCTGCTGCCGGCCGAGATTGGCCGGATCGAGAAGGTTAGCTACGCCTCGGATGGCTTTGACATCGACGGCTGGATCGTCACTCCGCCGGGCTTTGACCCGGCGAAGAAGTACCCGCTCATCACTCAGATTCATGGCGGCCCGGGCGTCATGTGGGGGGCGGCCAGCCAGAGCATGTGGATCGAGCTGCAGGCCATGGCCGCGGCCGGTTATGTGCTGTTCTTCTGCAACCCGCGCGGTTCCAGCGGCTATGGTGAAACCTTTCAGATCGCCAATCGCGGCGCCTGGGGCGATGGACCCGCCCGCGACGTTCTGCGCGGCGTCGATCTCGTCGTCGCCCGCGGCTACATCGACACCCGCCGGCTGTGCGTAACGGGTGGCAGCTATGGCGGCTACCTCACCGCCTGGATCATCGGCCATGACAAGCGTTTTGCGGCCGCCTGCGCCCAACGAGGCGTCTTCAACCTGATCTCATTCCGCGGCACGACCGACATCACTTTCTTCAGCGATATGGAGATGGGTGTCTCGCCCTGGCAAGACATCAACAAACTGTGGGACGAATCGCCGCTCAAATACGCCCCGGATATCGAGACACCGCTGCTGCTCGAACATAGCGAGCAGGATTACCGGGTCGCCATCGAGCAGGCCGAGCAGATGTTCGTCACCCTGCGCGAGCGGGGCATGAAGGTGGAGCTGGTGCGTTGGCCGCGCGAGGGTCATGAGGTCTCCCGGGCCGGGGAGCCCCGCCATCGGGTCGAGCGCATCCGCCGGATTATTGAGTGGTTCAATCGATACGCCGGTGGCTGATCGATGAATCTCCTTCAAAACAGCAATCCTGAGGTTCGCCGGTTTGTCAAGTTCGCGGTGACGGGCGGGGTCGGTCTCATCATCGACTACATTGTGCTGAATATCCTCGCTCATGTCTTCGATGTGCCCTCGCCGATCGCGATCGCCGTTGCCTTCGTGTGCGCGGCGTTGAACAACTTCATCTGGAACCGGCTGTGGGTGTATCCGGAATCGCGCGCCCAGCAGAAGCGCAAGCTGCTCCCGGTTTTCATGGCGGTCAATGCGATGGGCCTCGGGATCAACGAACTCACCCTGCTGCTGCTCGAGATGCCGCTCGGCACGCTGTTCAACAGCGCCTTTCTTGGCCTGAATGTGACCAAGGCGATTGGCGCCATCATCGTCATGGCCTGGAATTTCAGCGTCAACCGGCTGGTCACCTTCCGCGGCGTGAAGTGGGGGACCGGCGCGGACATGTCTGCGCCCGAAGAAATCGATAGCGCGCTTTAAGTGGCCACCATCACCCTGGACTACACGCCCGCCGAGCGCCAGAGCGCCGGCATAGGCCGACTCACCCGCGAGGCGACCCGGGCGCTGCTCGCCTTGAAGACGCGTCATGAATTCAGGCTGTTTGTGATGGGCCGATTTCCGCTCGACCGCGGACCGCAGACCGCCGTCCGCGCTCAAGCGACCGAGTCGGCAATTGTCCGGACCTCCCTCACCGACCGTTGGCTGCACCGGATCTGGTTCCGCCTGCGGTTGCACTATCCGGTTGAGAACCTGTGTGGCAGGACCGACATCTATCATGCGACCGATTTTGTGTTGCCGCCCACCCGCCGCCCCACGCGCACCGTCCTGACCGTCCACGACCTCACCTTTGAGCGCGATCCCGGCTCGGCCGTGCCGTCACTGCTGGCTTTTCTACGCCGGGTCGTGCCGGCCTCCGCCCGCCGGGCCCATCAGATCGTGGCCGACTCGTACGCCACCGCCCGTGACCTGACTGAGCTGTATGAGATTCCGCCGGACAAAATCACGACCATTCACTCGGGCGTTGATTTCCGCTTCACGACCCTCTCGCGCGGGATCGCCGAGCTCGAGGCCCGCGCGGTTCGCGAGAAATACAAGATCGGCCCTGAGCCGTATGTGCTGTGCGTTGGGACACTCCAGAAGCGCAAGAATCATCTGAATCTGGTGCGAGCCTTTGCGCGGCTTCTGCGCGACTGGCCGGCCGGCCCGGCGGCGCCCAACCTTGTCATCTCTGGCGGGCGCGGCTGGCTGTACGCGGACGTCGTAGCCGAGGTGTCCGCGCTCGGGCTCGGCGAGCGGGTGCGCTTTACCGGCTTCGTCGACGAGGCCGATCTGCCCGCGCTCTACCGGCACGCCCGCGCTTTTGCGTTTCCGTCGTTGTATGAGGGTTTCGGCCTGCCGTTGCTCGAGGCGATGGCCTCGGGCGTGCCGGTGGTGACGTCCAACGTGTCATCGCTGCCCGAAGTCGTCGGCCAGGCCGGGGTCATGGTCGACCCCTACGATGTGGACGCCCTTGCAGCCGGGCTGGCGAAAGCGCTGCGCGACGAGAACTGGCGCAGCTTCGCGATCGTGGCCGGCCAGAAGCGCGCCCAGATGTTCACCTGGCGCCGGGCGGCCGAACAACTGCTCGAGGTCTATGACAAGGCGCTGGGTGTCCCAGTTGATAGGTGAGGAGTCCGCACTGCGACTGGAACACGGATTTCACGGATGCGCACGGATCGTCACGGATGGATCAATACGAAAGCGATCCTTGGAAATCCGCGCGCATCCGTGAAATCCGTGTTCCAATCGGTTACTTGAGACCATGACTGAAATGAATCGCCCGCCCCGCCTGCGAGACCTCCCCATCGATGAGCGCCTCGGCGCAGTCGCCCACGCGGCCGGGTTGAGCGACGCCGATGTGGCCGCGGCCCGGGCCGGGCTCGGCCTTGAGCGGGCCAGCCACATGATCGAGAACGTGGTCGCGACGTATGCGCTTCCGTTGGGCATCGCCGAAAACTTCCTCGTCAACGGCCGCGAGGTCCTCGTGCCCATGGTTATCGAGGAGGCGTCTGTAGTGGCCGCCTGCAGTTATGCGGCTAAGCTTTCCCGGGCCCGCGGTGGTTTTACGGCCACCAGCACCGACCCGATCATGATTGGCCAAATCCAGATCCTGGATGTGGCGGACATCGATGGCGCCCGGGCTCGCATCGCCGCCGAGACCCCGGCCCTGATCGACTGGCTGAATACCGGCAACCCCTCGACCCGCAGCGCGCACGCCCGGGCCGTTGGGATTGAGACGCGGGTAGTCGAGGGGATGCTCATCGTCCACGTCCTCTACGACTGCGGCGACGCGATGGGGGCCAACCTGATCAACACCGCCTGCGAGGCGCTGTCCCCGCGGATCGAGGTCCTGACCGGCGGGCGAGTCAACCTGCGCATCCTGTCGAACTACAGCACCCGCCGGATGGCGTCGGCCCGCTGTGAGATTCCCGTCGCGGCGCTGGCTGCGTCGGCGGATGAGGCCGAGGCCGCCGCCGCCCGGATTGTGGAAGCCTCGCTGTTCGCCGAGCGCGACCCGTATCGGGCCGTCACCCACAATAAGGGCGTGATGAACGGCATCGACGCGGTCCTGATGGCGACCGGCAACGATTGGCGGGCGGCCGAGGCGGCCGCGCACGCCTGGGCGGCGCGCGATGGCCATTACGGCGCGATGACGCGCTGGCGCCTGAACGACGCCGGGGACGCGCTTGTGGGTGACATTGAACTGCCGATGGCGGTCGGCACGGTCGGCGGCGCGACCCGGAGCCATCCCACCGCCCAGGTTGCGCTGAAGATTCTCGGGGTGACGGGCGCGCGCGAGCTGGCGCAGATCATCGTGTGCGTGGGCCTGGCCCAGAATTTCGGCGCGCTTCGGGCCCTGGCGATGGAGGGTATCCAGCGCGGGCATATGGGCCTGCATGCCCGCCAGATCGCGATTGCCGCAGGCGCGACCGTCGACCAGGTTGAGCGCATCGCCGCGCAACTCGTGAGCGAGGGCAATGTGCGCCTGGCCCGGGCGCGTGAGTTGGTGGGGTGATCGCCAAGCCCCATGGGGCACTCTCAAGCCCGGTCGCGGGGCGACCGAATGAGGGTAGCCGTGGGTTTCAACCCACGGCTACCGTCCCACCGTCGCTCCGCGACGGGAAATCGTCCGGCGATCGTGTCTGCCCACACACCGTGAGCGGCGGCTGAGAAAATAGGCCGCCCCTACGGTAAAATCCGCTCGCGATGCCCGAGCTCTACGTCTCCACCCACCCCCTGATCCGTCACAAACTGGCGATCCTGCGCGATA
>JBKJQK010000122.1:0-5654 GCA_046594095.1 Anaerolineae bacterium
GGGATGGACGAAGATCTCATACGCAATCGACTCGCCGGTGTAGCCCGTGCGTGAGATGAAGACGTCCGCGCCGGCCAGCTCGGCCCGGAGGATGCCGGCCTTGGGCAACCCGGCCAGCGCCTCAGCCGCCTGGGGCTCGCCCCCATCGATCAGCATCGTCTGCAGTGTCGGAAGCGCGGCCGGCCCCTGGAGCGCCACATCCACCCGTTGGTCGTCGCCGCTCGCCGGATCGCGCAAATCGCGCAGGTCGCACGAGGGCAGGCGCAACCCGCCCAGGTCGGCCGTTCCGTCGTTCAAGGCCCGCAGCCAGGCGATGTCCTTGTCGTTGTTCGAGGCATTGATGACGACGATATAGCGCTCGGCCTCGACCCGGTAGATCATGATGTCGTCCACCACGTCGGCGGCAGGATCAAACAAGTAGCCGTATTGCGACTCGCCGACCTTGATGTCGGTCACGTCGTTCGAGGTCGCCCCGTCGAGGAACGCTTGCGCGTTAGGCCCGCGGCAATCGATGACGCCCATGTGGGTGACGTCGAACAGCCCGGCCGCCTTGCGCACCGCCAGGTGCTCTTCGCTCACGCTGGTGTACCAAACGGGCATATCCCACCCGCCGAACGGCACCATTTTGGCGCCCATCTTGCGGTGGGTGGCATTCAGGGCCGTCTTCTTCAGCGCGGTGTCGCCACTGACGCCCGCCGTGGCCCGCGCGAGCGCATCCGGCGCCGCCGCGGGCGCTTTGCCCTTCCCGATGTAATACGGTTTGCTTGCGTCGACGCTGGCCGCGTCCTGGGCGGCCGGGAGCAAGGCGATGTCGGCCCGGTAATAGGGCGCTTCCTTGACCGCGACCGGGCCGGGCAACTTGGCCGCCGGGTCGGCGTCGTCGAAGACCACGTAGCCATCGCTCAGGGCGCGCAGCCACAGAGCCAAACGGGTCGCGTGATCGACGGGGGCGGCCACATACAGTCGGTTGTCGTCGCGGGCGACCACCACCGGCGACAACGGCTTGCCATCCCGCTCGAGGGCCCATCCGCCGATCGCGCTCTCGTCCGGTAGCCCGAGCACGTTGCAGGTCAGAGCCAGGTGCAGGAAGCCGCGGGCGTCCTCGCCCGTGACCTCGAAGGCCACCAGCCCGCCCGAGGCATTCTCGGCCCGCACCGCCGTCCAGTCATGCGGATAGCGCTCGTGCAGGGCGGGCGCGTCGGTGCCGGCCTTCTCGGCCAGCGTCGCGATCCGCCGCGCGCCGTTCACGAGGGCGTCGAAATTGACCTTGGCCCGATAGCTGGTTGAGCGCGCGCTGCTCAGAGTAAACGGCCGGGCCGTCTTGAGGATGCTGGCCGCGACCGCCGCGATCTCGCGCATATCGTCCTCGAGCAACCCGCGCTGGGTCACCCAGGGGGTGCCAAACCGCACCGCGCTTGGGCGGAGCGGGCTCTTGTCGCCCGGGATCGTGTTGCGGTTGGCGACGATGCCGGCCACGTCCAGAATCCGCGCGGCCGCGTCGCCCATGAGCGGATTGTCCTTGGTCCCCGCGCACGACTTGGTGTCGATCAAAACCATATGGGTGTCGGTCCCGCCGTGGGCGACCCGCACGCCATTGGCGGTGAACCCGTTGGCCAGCGCTTTGGCGTTGGCGACGATCTGGGTCTGCAGGCGCTTGAATTCGGGGGTCCGGGCCAGCTTCATCGCCACCGCAATCGCGGCGATCTTGTTGATGTGCGGGCCGCCCTGTTCGCCCGGGAAGACCGACTTGTCGATCCTGTCGGCCAGCTCAGGACTGGTGGTGATTATGACGCCCGCCCGCGGTCCGAGCAGAGTCTTATGGGTGGTGAAGCTGACCACGTCGGCGATGCCGACCGGGTTCGGAAAGACCCCGGCTGCGGCCAGGCCGGCTGTGTGAGAGATGTCGGCCATCAAATACGCTCCGCACGCGTCGGCGATCTGCCGGAAACGCCGGAAATCAGGCGCGAGAGGATATGACGTATAGCCGGCGATGATCATCTTCGGCCTGTGCTCCATCGCCAGGGCCATGATCTCGTCGTAGTCGATCATCTCGGTCTTCTCGTTGACGTGATACGAGACGATCTTGTGGTGTTTGCCGCTCCGGTTGACCGGGCTGCCGTGGGTGAGATGTCCGCCGTGCATGAGGTCGAGGCCCATGACCACGTCGCCCTCGGACACCAGGGCTTCGTAGATGGCGGTGTTGGCGATCGCCCCGGATAGGGGCTGGACGTTGACCCGAAGCTCTCCGGGCGTCATCCCGGGCGGGCAGAAGGCCTCGGCCGTCCGGCGCTGGGCCAGCGCTTCGATGATGTTGACATAGTCGGCGCCCTTGTAGTAGCGCCGGTCGGCATAACGGCGGAAATAGGCAAGTTGCGCGTCGTAGTCCAGCAGCTCAGCCTCGGTCAGGCCGCGCATGTCGGGGTGGGGGTAACCCTCGGCATACAAATTGTGAAAGACCGATCCAACGGCCTCGAGCACGGCTTTGGGAGCCGAAGACGAACTTGGGATCATCATGAGCTTGCCAAACTGGCGGGCCTGCTCATGTTGGATCAGCTCGGCGACGGCGGGGTCAACATCGGCCAAACGGCCGCGGGTCATAAAATCGTTCATGGTTTGTCCTTGTGTGCGCGTCTTCGGGCGCGCCCACTATTCTACGTTCAGCGAATCCGCGGCGGGCCGAGGCGGATTCGGGCCAGCACCGCGGACTGGCCCTCGGGTGTGTCCATGGCGTCGATGGCCGACCACATCGCTTCGATCCACCAGGTGGCTCCCGCCTCGGCCATCGGGCGCACCCGGGTCGCAATGGCCTGTGGATTGTTGCTCTCGATCACGCCCTCGACCACAATGTCAAACGGTCCCGCGTCTGCGCCGCGCCGGGCTGCGGCCATCGCCGCGAGTTCCGTCACATCCGCGGGTGTGATCGCCAGGATCGCATGGTCGGGACCGAACTTGTTGGGCAGGACGCCGTCGTAGCGCAGGGCGCGCCCGAGCGAGCGCTCGCTGCCCAGCGCGCCCGCCACCCAGATCGGGATGCGCGGACGCTGGAGGGGCGGCGGCGGCGGGTAGAACGCCGCCGGCCGGATGGCGTAGTGCCGGCCGGAGTACTCGAAGGGTTGTCCCGCCCACAGCCCGGTGATGATGTCAAGACTCTCGTCCACCAGTTCGGCCCGGGTCTTTCGGTCAGTCACTTCGCCAAACTCGGCGAATCCGGTGTCGACCGCGCCGAGCCCAACGGACAAAATCACCCTGCCACCAGAAAGGCGGTCGAGGGTGGCGGTCTCGCCGGCCAGCTTCCACGGCCGGCGGCGCGAGGGCGGGGTCAACATCGTGCCGAGGCGGATGACGTTCGTCTGCATGGCCGCGGCCGCGAGCGAGATCCAGGCATCGACGCCCCAGACCGGCTCCCACACAAAGAAGCCATCCCAGCCGGCGTTCTCGGCCTCACGGGCAAAGTCAGCCGCCAGCCGGGCGTCGCCACGGGGGAAGACAAAGCCGTAGCGCATCGCGAAGCGCCGCTAGAGACCGCGCAGTATCCGCCCGCAACTGGGGCAATACGCCAACGTCGTCCCGACCCGGGCCTGCTGCAACTGTTGCGAGGAAAGGCCCTCGCCGCATTGGCCGCACCCGTCGTTCTTGACCATCGATACGGCGACTCCGTTTGGTTTGCGCGACCGCACCAGGGCGTACGCGTCGAGGTCGGGCTTGGGGATGCCCGACACGGCCGCCTTGCGCATCTCGGCCTGGGCGTTGAAATGGATGACCAGCCTGGCCCGTTCGAGGCGCAACGATACGCTGTCACCCTCAAAGTGAACGAGCGCCTCCTTTAGGGCTGCATCGCACCGGATCTCGTCCGCTTTGGCTTGATCGAGCGCCTCGATGGCTTTGAGCATGACCTCATCGGCGTCGGCGCGCCGGCGCTTGAGCGACTCGATTTCATGCTGGACGTCGACCATTTCCTTGGGCGTTTTGATCACGCCGGCATACAACCGCTGCTCTTCGGTTTTCAGTTTCTCTTCGAGGGCCTGGTCGTCGAGCTCGGCTATTTTCAGCGCCGACACGGCTTCGAGACGAGCCTTATCTGTTGCGACCTGTTCGGACCGGGCGTGGTTGACCGCCGGGCTGCCGGCCAGGGAGGTGTCGATCTCCTTAACCCGCTTGCGGGCGGCGTCCAGGTCGTTGTCAATCAATTGGAGGCGAAATAACGACTCGGCCTTGGCCATGGCGGGAGTATACGGGATTGCCCGGACGGTTCTCATCCGGCTATAGCGCATTTCGCAGCCTGTCCGTATAATCTACATACACGTTATCGCAGTGACTGTCGAAAGGAGTATGCATATGCGTCCACCGAGCGGTGAAGGAGGCAGGGGAAGTTTGATCGATTTTGCCTTGATTCTGATCCTGTTCGCGATCGTTCTTGTGGTGATTCTTGTGCTGCTGGGTCCAGCAATTACAGACTTCTTGAGCAAACTCGTCACAAACCGATAGCGATGATGAGGTTGAATGGGCGCGCGGAGAAGGCAAGCGCAATGGCGCAAGTCTCACTCCGCGCGCCTTTCGTTTTCCGCGCGCCTGTCACTCGTTGACAGGCCTCAGGAGGCAACATGGAACTGACGATTCAAGGTCATGGCTCGGGCATCAGCCCAAAATTCGAGACATATGTGCGCAACAAGGCGGCCCGTCTTGAGCGCTATTTGCCAGGTCTTGAGGATGTTCGCGTCGAGGTGACGCGCGAAAGCGCGAAAGACGACGCGCCCAAGTCGCTCCAGCTCACAGTGCGCCGAAAGCGCACCCTGCTGCGGGTGGAGGAGCGCAATCCCGACGCATACTCGGCTTTTGATTCTGCGCTGGACAAGATGTATCAGCGCATCGCCCGCTATAAGGGCCGCCGGGTCGACCGCAAGCGGAGTGGCATCGACATCGACGACGAGCTGGCAACCGCCGAGGCGCTCCCCGCGGAAACGCCCGAGGTTTCGTCTGATCAGCGGGTTGTGCGCGTAAAGCGTTTTGGGGTCGTGCCCATGAGCGTTGACGAGTCGATCGAGCAGATGGAGCTGCTCGGGCACGATTTCTTTGTGTTCATGAATGACAGTGATGGGTCGATGAACGTTGCCTATCGGCGCAAGAGCGGCGGATATGGCGTGCTGCAGCCCGAGAAGTAGATTTCACGCTCAGGTTTCCCTGATCGTCAGCCGCCGCGCTGTCACTCCGACAGCGCGGCGGCGCTGTACTGATGTCCAAACATATCTGCGTTATTGGCGCCGGGATCGGCGGTCTGTCCGCCGCGATCCGTCTCGCCAGGGCTGGACATTCGGTCACCGTATTCGACCAGCTTGACCGGCCGGGCGGCAAGATGGGCGAAGTCGTCGCGGACACGCCGCTCGGGCGCTTCCGCTTTGATACCGGCCCCTCGGTCATCACCCTCCGCCCGGTATTTGAGCGATTGTGGCGCGATGCGGGTTACGACCTGGCCGAGGATGTGACCCTACTGCCGCTCGCGCCCAATACCCGCTACTTCTGGCCGGATGGGCTGACCCTCGACGCCGACGCGGATGAAGCGGTCATGCTCGAGCGCATTCGTGCCTTTGCCCCGCGGGATGTCGACGGATATCGCCGCTTCATGCGTTACGTGGCCGGCTTGCACGATGTCGTAGGAG
>JBKJQK010000272.1:0-4883 GCA_046594095.1 Anaerolineae bacterium
ATGAAACCTGACGCATTTACGGCCTTTATTATTGGATTTGTCGTTTTGGCCTCCGTTGTCGCCGGCGGAGCGCTCATTACCTATGCCGCGATGGCGATTTCGCGCTTCTTCTCAGCCAATGTGCCGTCTCCGGCCGCGCTTGACCGGGCATTGGCCCTTCAGAGCGTTCCCAAGCGGCGAGAACGGCGCGAGGCGATCGAGCTCGGGCCAAATGCGGAGCCGTTCATCATTGCCACCCTTGGATTTGTCGTGGTCTTTATCATCGCGTTGGTGGTTGTGGTCGTGCCTCCGCATGCCTCTACTGGCGAACCTGGCAAGCCCGTAATCGAGCAGAAGAAGTAGCGCGCCATTTAGGTTCCGTTGGCCGCGCGCCGATCCCGACGGATCGGCGCTTGTGTTTTTCACGCCTGCCAGATACCGAATGATGCGCAACACCACAAAGGGACTCCTGGCAGCGACTTCGGCGGCAGCGATCTGGGGCGGCATGTACGTCGTCACCCGGTTGGTTCTGGACGTTATCCCGCCGCTCACGCTCCTGGTGATTCGATTTCTGGTTGCCTTGCCGCCATTGTGGATCTGGCACGGCCTGACTGAGCGGCGCGCGCCCGGTTGGCGCTGGCCATCCCGTCGGGGCTGGCTGAGCCTTGGCGTAATTGGCCTGGTTGGCTATTGCATATCCCTCGGGGCGCAGTTTTGGGGAACCTCCCTTGGCGGCGCGTCGGCGGGCGCAGTGATTACCAGCGCGACACCGGCTTTCGTCGCATTGTTCGCCTGGCGGGTGTTGGGCGAACGCCCGGGCTGGCCCAACCTGGCCGGGCTGGGACTGGCCTCAGTGGGGGTGCTCCTGGTCGTGGGCGTCCGGTCACTGGGATCGGAAGGGGGCCCAGGTGGCCGCGGGATCGCGGTGGGCGGCGGGATGTTGATCGTGGCGGCGTTGTCCTGGGCGCTCTACTCAGTCCTGGTGCGGCGCGCGACGCAGGTTCACAAAATGTCTTCGCTGACGATAACCCTTGGCGCCACGATCTGGGGGCTGGGGATTGACCTGCCCCTCGCGGCGGTTGAGGCTTCTGGCGCGACGATTGGCGCCATCACCCCTGCGATCGTGGCGGGTATTCTGTATCTCGGAGTGATCTCAACAGCGCTTGCTTTCCACCTTTGGAATCTTGGCTTCGAGCTTCTGGACGCGAATACGGCCGCGCTATGCTTCTTTGCCCAACCCTTGGTTGGGGCTGTGCTCGGAGCGATCATTTTGGGCGAGTCTCTGTCGTTCGGATTTGCTCTTGGAGGGTCCCTTGTTTTGGCCGGCGCGCTCGTGAGCCAACTGGCGCCGATGCGGTCCAGGCGGCTTTGACGCCAACGGGGATGTGCGCAACAATCGGCCGACCCGCTTCTGAGGCGGAGAATAAATGATCCAGTGTCCATCGTGTGGCGCGCCGAACACAGAATCGGAGCAGATTTGCGCATCATGCGGCAACGTGATGCCCGCGATCGAGTCCGACCCAGCCACCGAGGAGACCGGACGGACGCTCCTTGAACTCATCGGGCGCGATCGGCGCCGGGACGCCGTGGATTACATATCCGAGCGCTTGGGCATCGACGCTGAGGTGGCCCTGGGCGTGTTCGAACACCTGCGCGACCTGCCCCGTACCCGGCCATATGCCCGCAACGACATCGAAATGGCCGTTCGCATGGCGCGCCGGCCGCACCCGTTCCAGGTCAACCCACGAAGCCCGGCCCCAGGGCCGATCAGTCCAGCAGGTGGCTGTTTCGGGCTGCTGGCGCTCGTGGCGGCCTGCATCCTGCTGATGAGCGTGATGACGATGACGACCTGGCGGATTTCGGGCGCCTACCGCCAGGCAATGACGAGGGTGCGAGCCGATCCAAACGTGAGCGAGATATTCGGTTCGCCGGTCGACACGCAGTTTGGTTTTTGGGCGGGCAGCGCGGGTGGCGGGAATGGCTGGAACTTGCGTTTCGAGGCGCCGCTGGCGGGTCCGCGGAGGAGTGGCAATATGCAGGTGCGGGCCGACACCATCGGAAGCTATTTTGACGAGGGCTGGAATGTGCGGATCACGATCACCTATGACGCTGACGGCAAACGCCAGTCAATCGCAATCCGATGAAGGGCGGATAATGCCCGGCATGGACAAACAAGAACTGCTCGATGAAATCCGCGCGGAGCGGACAAGGTTCGATGCGACGCTGGCCATGATTCCGCGGGAGCGTTGGGCGGAGCCGGGCGCGGTCGGCTTATGGACGGTGAAGGATCTGCTGGCCCACCTTGCGGTGTGGGCGGCGAGGGCGATCACAGGGCTGTATTTTGCGGAGCGTGGCGAGGACCCTCGCCCGGCTTTCCCGAAGCGCGATCCGGTTGCGGGCTGGGATCCCTCGAACGCGATCGTATATGAGGAGCAGAAGGATCGCCCGCTCGAGCGGATCGAGGCTGACTTCCGCGGGTCCCATGCTCAGATCCTCAAGCGCATCGAGGCGCTCAAGGATGAGGGTGTGCTGTTCGACGCCACCCGATTCGTGGGGCTGCGCGGCAACCCTCTCTCGGGCTGGGTTCGGGCTTGCAGTGGCGAGCATGACGCCGAACACCGCCACGATCTGGAAAAGTGGATGGCTGGCTCGCCGAAGGGCCAGGCCGGGCGATGAAGGTCTTTGACCTGACGCGCGAATGCGGCTGGGTGCGCCTTTCGGGCGCGACGCGCCTGGATTTCCTGCACCGCATGTCTTCCAATGACATGCTCAAGCTTGGCCTGGGCGACGGGCGGATGACGGCGCTGACGACGCCCATCGGGCGGATGATCGACTGCGTCCTCGCGATCGGAATGCCCGATGCGCTGCTTCTGATGACGGGACGGGGAAACGCCGAAAAGGTCGCCCGCTGGCTTCGCAAGTACGTCTTCTTCAACGATGATGTTCAGGCGAGCCCGATCGAGGTCGGAGCGGCGTATGGCGTCTTCGAAGTGGCCGCGGCACCGGCCGGCGGGGTGCGCTGGATGGCGGAGGGGTGGGTGCTGATTGATCCGTCCGACCAGCCCGCGATGGTTGAGCCTGGCGCCGCCTTCGAGCCGTATCGCATTGGGCGGGGCTGGCCGCGCTTCCCGACCGAGATTGGCGAAGACTACATTCCGTTGGAGGCCGGACTGCGAGCCGCGGTGAGTTTCAATAAGGGTTGCTACATTGGCCAGGAAATCATCGCCCGAATGGACTCGCGCAACCAGGTGGCCAAACGCCTTATGCGGTTGCGCGTGGAGGGCGCGGCAAGGCCGGGCGAGACGTTGCTGGCAAACGCAGTGCCGGCAGGCACACTCACTTCAATTTCCGGCGTGGACGCCATCGGCTTCGTTCGCGCCGCCCATGCGAAAGTGGGCGCGATTTTGTCAACTGCGGGCGGGGCCATGGTCACCGTAGTCGGCGAAGCCGGGATGGGCGTCATGCGTGACGCACCGTCCCCGGGCCCAATGGGGCGATCACTTCTGGCGTCGGACTGAGGCATCTAGCGTTCAGAGACCCCGCTCGCCCATCCGTCCTATACTTTTCAAGGAGTTCTTGCATGGCCAAATCGATCGGCATCCTCACCGCGGGCGGCGACAGTCCTGGCCTCAACGCAGCGATCCGGGGCGTCGGCAAAGCGGCCATCAACCTCTATGGTTGGAATGTGTTGGGCTTCATGAACGGTTTTCGCGGGCTGCTGGAAAACCGTTTCATTCACCTGGATAGCGTGGCCCTGGCGGGCATCCTCACCCAGGGCGGGACGATCCTGGGGACCAGCCGCGACAAACCCGAAAAGATGCTTGTGGGCGGGAGGGTGATGGACATGACCGATGCGATGGTCGAGGTCTATCACAAGAACCACCTCGACGCCCTGGTGTGTCTGGGCGGGGGAGGGACGGCCAAGAACGCCTGGACGCTCGCCACGAAGGGCCTCAACGTCCTAACGATTCCCAAGACGATCGACAACGATTTGACCGGCACGGACGTGTCCTTCGGCTTTGACACTGCCCTGGGTATCGCGACCGAGGCCATCGACCGCCTGCACAGCACGGCTCACAGCCATCACCGCATCATTGTGGTCGAGACCATGGGCCACAATACCGGCTGGCTGGCCCTGGCGGCCGGTACCGCGGGCGGCGCCGACGTGATTCTGATTCCCGAGATACCGTACGACATCCAGGCCGTGGCCGAAGCGATCCGAATGCGCAGCAGGAGGGCCGGCACTTCAGCATCGTGGCGGTTTCGGAAGGGGCGATGCCGACGGAACTCGCCGCCGGACTCCACAAGGCTGAGGCGCGGGTGGCGAAGGCGGCGGGTACGGCGGCTCGCAAGCGGGCAAAGGCAGCCGTCGCCGGAATCGAGGCCGAGCGGGCGGGGAATACAATCCGCCTGGCAAGGCAGCTCGAGGAGCTGACCGGGCTCGAGTCGCGGGTGACGATCCTCGGATATGTTCAGCGCGGCGGCACGCCCAGCGCGGCAGACCGATTGCTGGCGACGCGCATTGGCACAGCCGCGGTCGACTACATCGAGAATGGGGTGTTCGGCGTCCTGATTGCGGCCCGCGGGGATGGCACCGTTGCCGTCCCGCTCAAGGACGTCGTCGGAAAGCGCAAGGTCGTGCCCCTGGACCACGAATGGGTGACGAGCGCGCGCCGGGTGGGCGTGCGCATGGGTGACCTGCCGCCCCTCTAGCGCAAGGCGTTGGGCGTCAGGTGGAGGAGATAACATGCCGCATGAGACACCGCGGGCCGGGCATGACTTATTGGCGGAGCGCCTGAACCACGCTCTCTTGGGCGCGCCGCCCTCCGAGGCGCTGTTTGGCATTCTTAAGCTGCTGTTTTCGGTGCGCGGGGCCGGACTGGTCGCCTTTCTTCCGATCATGC
>JBKJQK010000380.1:0-9258 GCA_046594095.1 Anaerolineae bacterium
CCTGAAAGAGTGATCGCCCAGGTCGCGCGCTACAGGTATTTCTCAACTGCCCAGCCGCCTTCGCGGACGATGGGGACTTCGAGCGAGTCGGCGCTGGGCCGGAAAATCAGGCGATTCTCGCCTTTGATGGCGTCGACGACGTCACCCATCCAGTCCGCCAGCGCGACCGGCATGTCGAGCGCGCGCGCGATGTCCAACGGAGACACATCATCGAGGGCCACCCCCTGGGGATGGTCAAACGTGATCCGCGGAAGAATCAGGAGCGGCGAGCGCAAGTCAGCGGCGCCGGGCTGTCCCCCGGCCCGGGCAGCCTTGACCTGGCGGACGATGTCCTCACCCATGAGCAGACCCGCGACGGTGATCCCGGGTCCCAGCTTTTCGTTGACGATGGGCAAGGTGGACAGCGGAATGCCACTTGCCGCCGTGAACTGAGCGGCCGCTTTGGCCAGGGTGGGCGCGAAGAGCGTCGCCGTGGCGAGGATGGCCCCGTCATAGCCACCGGGCTGCCCGGCCAGTTTCGGAAGTTCTCTACGTTTGACACGCCCCCACTCATCGAGAAAATCGCGGACCATCCCCAGGCCGTTCTCCTGCAGGGCGAGACCGTCATAGTCGCGCTTGCGCGGCAGAGGCACCCCGCCCACCAGATACCACTCGTCGGTGGCATACACAAAGCGCCGCCCGAAGCGGGCCATGAACTCGGCCTGCCAGGCGTGGACGCGGGCCAGCGTGGCCCGGCACTCCTCAGCATTGTGGGAGCGATGGCCGTACTTATGGTGGCTGGTTAGCCCCACCGGAACCACAGAAATTGACAGGACCGACGGCCACAGCGCGGCCAGCTCCCGCACGCTCTTCTCCAGGTGCTCGCCGTCGTTCATCCCGGGCGTGACTACGAGTTGGGTGTGGGCCTCGATCCCATGCGCCGCCAGCCAGCGGAGTTGCTCCAGCACATCCGGCGCGGTTGGGTTGCGCAGACAGCGCCGGCGCATCTCCAGGTCCGTTGCGTGGACGGACACGTAGAGCGGGCTCAGGCGCTGTTCGGCCAGGCGGTCCCAGTCTTCCTGGGTCAGGTTGGTCAGGGTGACAAAGTGCCCAAACAAAAACGAGTATCGATAGTCATCATCCTTGACGTAGAGGGTTCGGCGCATGCGCGGGGCGTTCTGAAGCACAAAACAAAACGGGCACAGGTTATTGCACCGCCGGATATCAATGTCAAACGTCGGATGCTCAAACTCAATCCCGAGCTCCTGGCCATGGTCACGGTGGGCCCGGGCGATCAGAGGCGAGCCCGCGCGGGACAGTTCAAACTCGACATTTTCCTCGGCGGCGAAGAACTGGGCGTCAATGACGTCCCGGAGGATCCGCCCGTTGATGGCGCTGACTTCGTCGCCTGGCAGCAGCCCGGCGGCTGCGGCGGCGCTGTCGGCGGCCACGGCTTTGACGATGCCGCCGCTCACGCGTAAACCCCCCGCATCGATTCGGGCAGCAGGGCCGCCATCCGCCGCATCGCGTCATCGGTCAGGCGCTGGAGCATCTCGCGGTTGGCCCGCCCGCCGCCCGTGTCCATCCGAAAGGGTTCGCCAATCGTGAGGGTGACGGAGGCCCGGCGCAGGCGCTTGAGGGCGGGGAAGACATCCGGGGTGCCCTGAATGGCGACTGGCAGAATCAGGGCATTGGCCCGGGTGGCGATGAAAGCCATGCCCTCATGGCCCGCGATCAGCCCGCCCGTCTTGCTGCGGGTGCCCTCGGGCGCGATCAAGATCGCCTGGCCCGCCCTGAGCATGTCCGTGGCCATCCGGATCGCCTGGGTGTCAATATCGCCGCGGTGGACGGGGATGCTCCCGTACGTCTGGACGAAGAAACGCATCACGACGGTCTCAAACGCCTCGACCTTGGGCATGGGTGTGACGCTGCGCCCAAGCGCCGGCATGACCGCAATCGGATCAAGGGCGTTGATGTGATTGATCATCACAATGAAGCCCTCGGTTCGGGGCACGCGTTCGAGACCGATCACCCGAAAACGAGTGAGCGAACGGAAGATCAGCCTCAGGGCAGCATCGTAAAACCCGCGCAACGGCGATTTGCCATTCCACGTCCAGCGGCGGGAGTAGCTGGACTTTGGCGCGGAAGGGATGGTCATGCGGTCCTGGCCTAGCGAACGATCGTCTTGAGGAATTTGACCACTGAGCGAATATCGTCATCGGCGTAACCGTTCATCCCGCCGCTCTGAGGCATTTGAAGGCCGCTCTTGTTATCGGCATCCGTGGGGAGGCGGCCTTTTCGGATCATGCGCAGCAACTCATCCTCGGTACCGGCCTTGACCAGGGTCGAACCTGCCAGGGTCGGCGCCAGGCTGGAAATTCCGTCGCCGGACGGGCCGTGACACATCGCGCAGTATTCGGAATAGAGGCGGGCGCCAGTCGTAAGGTTTGAAACGGGTGTGGCAAAGGGCGAGGGCGGCTTGGCGCCCGGCAGATCAGTCGTCTTCGGCGGGCGCGCTGCGCGCATGTCGGCCCCGACCACCTGAACCATTCCAAAAGCCAGGCCAACCGCGGCCAGGGCTCCACCGAGGCGGATCCAGAAAGCTGCCCGGGACTGTCGAAACGGAGGAGGAGACGCGACAGGTTCGTCTTCGTCGCCAACCTCGGGAACCTCGCCGGTCAGGCGCGAGGCCACGCCGGCCAGGATGACGAGGACAAATGCGATCAGGGCCAGGGTCGGGATGGTGATCAGCCCGTTGAGCCAGTTCAAGTAATCGCCCTTGCACGAGACGCCGCTATTCAGTTCGCAGGGCGAGGCCGGGAACCAGTCGGTCTTCTGATACAGAATGTGATAAGTCGAGATGAATGCGCCGATGATGGCGATGGGCAGAATGTAGCGAAACATCTTGTCATCGCGGCGCAGGATGCCGACAAACAGCAAGGCGACCAGCGGATACATCGCAATACGCTGATACCAGCACATTTCGCAGGGCAGCCAGCCCAGAACCTGGCTGAAGAACAGGCTGCCGGACATGGCGGTTGTGGCCACCATCAGCGCGGCAAAGGGGCTGAGCTTGCCGATGGTATTGAGTGTTCGGTCCATCGCGGGTGATTCTAACGGATGAAATGTGGGCTTTTCTCACGCGAAGGCGTTTCTCACGCGAAACCGCGAAGAAGATACATATCTTTCTTCGCGACTTCGCCGCTTCGCGTGAGATACAGCTCGTTCGCGACTTCGCCGCTTCGCATGAGAGAAAGTCGCCGATCGGTGATAGGTCGCCGGCCGCCATCTCGCCTAGGATCACCTCATCGATTCACGATGAGAAAAAAACACATGAACACATTTACGAAGATCAAGTCCCTGACGATTGCCGCGCTCAGCGTGGCCATGATGTCAGCCTGCGCGGGCGGCGGCGCCCCGATGGCGATCAAAGAACTGCCGGCCTACCCTGGCGCGACAGAGTTGAAGGCCGGCGAAAGCCGGATCGCCGAAACGCTCAAGCAAAACATGGCCAGCGACGCATCCGTCCGTCAGGCGGCCGGCACAGGCGGCAAGACAGAGCAGATCGGCTTCAAGTTCACGGGCGACGCCAGCTGGGACAAGGTCAAATCGTTCTATTCCGACAAGCTGAAGGCGAGCGGCTGGAGCGAAGGAATCAGTGGTCCGGCCGGCGGTCTTGCCAACCAGATCCTGAATCAGGTCAACACCCAGAATGATGTCTTTCAAAACGCTCTGTTCAGCAAGGGCAACCAGACGCTGGCCGTCTTCCGGATGCCGATCCAACCGACAAGAGCCAGGTCGTCGTAATTGCATCACTGACGACGCGCTGAACTTTCGGCCCGCGGGAGGCGGAACGCCACCCGGACCGGTCAGATCGATGCGTCAGCGCGCGGCGCCGCGGGGGGCGGAAGCCAGGCGCATTTGAGGGCAGGCCAGGAAACGGTCTGCCCTTTTTGCTTTCGCGCGGGGCGATAATCGTCGGGTCATGAATGGCGCACAATCCCTCATCCAAACGCTGGTCAACGGCGGCGTAAACGTCTGCTTCACCAACCCCGGCACGTCCGAAATGGCGTTTGTGGCCGCGGTCGACCGGGTGCCCGGCATGCGGACGATCCTGGCCCTGTTCGAGGGCGTGGCCACCGGCGCCGCGGACGGCTATGCGCGGATGACGGGCACGCCCGCCTGCACGCTGCTCCATCTCGGGCCCGGGCTGGGCAACGGGATCGCCAACCTGCACAACGCAAAACGCGCGCATAGCCCGCTGATCAACATCGTAGGCGAGCACGCCACCTGGCACCTCAACTACGAGGCGCCACTGGCGAGCAACATTCGGGCGCTGGCCAGCAACGTGAGCGGTTGGATCCGAACCTGCGGGAGCCTTGACCTCGTGCCGCAGGACGCGGTGGACGCCATTGCCGCCGCGCGCCGGGCGCCGGGCCAGGTCGCCACCATCATCTTTCCGGGCGACTACATGTGGAATGAATCGGCCGACCCCCTCCCTCCACCCATCGTGAGCGGCCCAGCCGCCATCGATCCGGCTGAGGTGGACAAGCTGGCCGCGCTATTACGGACCGCCCGGGCTCGCGGCGAACCCTGCGCGATCTACACCGGCGGCCCGGCCTGGTCGGCGCGGGGCCAGGCGCTGAGCAGCCGAATTGGGGCCGCGCTCGGCGCCCGTGTATTCGGTCATCGCTACAGCCCGAAAGGCTCGCGCGGCGCGGGGATCGCCCAGGTCACCCGGCTGGCCTACCCGGTGCCGCAGGCGGTCAACCAGCTCGCGGGCGTTAAACACCTGGTCATGGCCGGCGCGCCGCAACCGGTGGGTTTCTTTGGCTATCCCAATCTGCCCAGCGAGCTGCAGCCGCCTGATTGTCAACTCCATACGTTGGCCACCCTTGAGCAGGACGTGCTCGGCGCGCTCGAAGCGCTGGCGGGCGCCCTCGACGCGCCGGCCGAGGCGGCCAACGTCAACCGGCTGGCTCGGCCGGGCCTTCCCGGCGGCGAGTTAAACGTCGAGAAGATCTGGCTGGCCCTGGCGTCGCTATTGCCCGAGAACGCCATCATCTCCGACGAGGCGGTGACCAGCAGCCGGGCGTCCGACGAGTGGATGAGCACGACGGTCCCGCACGATTGGCTGGCGGTGACCGGTGGCAGCATCGGCCAGGGCATGCCCGTCGCGACCGGGGCGGCGGTGGCCTGCCCGGACCGCAAGGTCATCAGCATGGAGGCCGACGGCTCGGCGATGTACACCCTGCAGTCACTGTGGACTCAGGCCCGCGAGCAACTTGACGTGCTGACCGTCATCTTCAACAACCGAAACTATGCGATCCTGCAGGGCGAGATGAAGGCGATCGGGCTGACGATTGGTCCGAAGGCCCACGACATGCTCCGCCTGGACTCCCCCACGCTCGACTTTGTGAGCCTGGCGAAGGGGATGGGCGTGCCGGCGTCACGGGCGACGACACAGGATGAGTTCAACGCCGCCCTCGCGATCGGCCTGCGCGAGAAAGGCCCGCGCCTGATCGAGGCGATCATTTAGCGCGTTGTGCGGTGATGGGTGGATTCGCTTATGTATCTGGAATACCGATGGGCCTCATCCTGATTGGGCTGGAGCCGCCTGTAAGGGAGCGTGACTGACTTGACTACGCTATTGATCCGCGCGGCGATGTTGTTCAGTTTGGCGATCCTGGCCGGGCCGACGGACCGCGCCGCGCCGGCCGCGCCCCCAGCGCTGGCGGGTTGCCCGATATTCCCGCCCGACAGCGTGTTCAACACCCGCATTGACACATTGCCGGTGCACGCGATGTCCGGCTCGTGGGTAGGTTCCGTGGGGTCGGGCACGGGTCTGCACCCGGACTTTGGCACCGTCTGGAATGGCGCGCCGATCGGGATTCCATACACGGTCGCGCTGACAACGACACCGCCGATCACGGTGACCTTTACCTACACAAACGAGAGCGATCCGAGCCCGTATGCCATCCCGGCCAACCCGCCGATCGAAGGCGGCGCGGCCAGTGGCGGAGACCGGCATGTGCTGTGGGTGGCCTTCGCGACTTGCCAGCTCAATGAGCTCTACGCGGCGTATCCGCAGCCGGACGGGACATGGAAGGCCGGCAGCGGCGCGCGCTGGGATTTGAGCAGCCACGCGCTGCGCCCTGACGGCTGGACGAGCGCGGACGCGGCTGGGTTGCCGATCCTGCCGCTGCTGGTCCGCTATGACGAGGTCCAGTCCGGCGAGATCCGGCACGCCCTGCGCTTAACCGCCGACATCACCCAGAAGGCGCATGTGTGGCCGGCCCGCCATGACGCCAGCGACAACACCAGCCCAACCCGCCCGCCGATGGGGGCGCGCTTCCGGCTGAAGAACGGCGTCGACATCAGTGGTCATGCTCCCGAGATTCAGGTCCTGTTCATGGCGATGAAGCGGTATGGGATGTTCCTGGCGGACAACGGCAGCAACTGGTATGTGAGCGGGGCGCCCGATCCGCGCTGGGACGACGACATGCTGGTGAGCGCGTTCGGAGCGCTCAAGGGCAGCGACTTCGAGGCGGTGGACGAATCGACCTTGATGATCGATGCCGACTCGGGTCAGGCGCGCGCGCCATGGCCGGCGCGGGCGTGGCTGCCGGTGGTCGGGCGACCGTAGTAGCACGGGGGCCGGGCTGGCACGGGGGCCGGGCTGGCACTGGCACGGGGGCCAGCCCCTACAGTCCGAACACGAACGGTTCGCGCTGGATGGGGGTCGTGACCTCGGCGCCGGTCTCGGTCATGACGACGTTGACCTCGCTGCGGACGCCAAGGTGGCCGAGATAGACGCCCGGTTCGATGGTGACAGCCAGCCCCGGCAACAGGCGGCGCGTGTCGTGGGTCTCGAAATCGTCCAGGCAGAAGGCCAGGCCGTGGGCGGTGTTGCGACCGAGGCTGTGCCCGGTTCGATGCCGGAATGCCTCGCCAAGGCCCCGGGCGGTGATCAAGTCACGGACCGCGCGATCGACCTGCCAGCCCGCCTCGACCGCCCGGCGGGTGAGCAGCGAGATGGCCAGGTCACGCCCGTCGCGAACTGCCTCCCAGGCACGCAGATACACATCGGTCGGCGGACCGGCGAAGCCCACCCAGGTAATGTCCGCCATCGGGCGATCCGGGATGCCCGCCCACAGATCGATCAGCACGCACATGCCCATTTCGAGCGCGCGATCGCTCTTCGCGTCGACGGCGTAGTGGCCATCGCTGGCGTGGCTGCCAAAGGCGACGATCGGCGCGTGGTCCGTTTTCAACGCAGCCTGGTCCAGCATGCTGAGCATCAAAGACTGGACTTCGAGCTCGCGGACGGGCGCATTGGCGCGCAGGCGCGCGTCGATGAGGGCGAAGGCGGCATCCTTGGCGGCGATCACGCCGCGGACGGCCCCGTCGTGGGCGCGCCGGTCCTCAGCTGACCAGACTTGATCGAACTGGAGCAGATCGGCGCTCGAGACCACCTCAACGCCGCAGGCGCGGACGCGGTCGACGGTGCCGGCGTCGACCCGGCTGACGTATGGAATCGCGCCCATCGGGCTGATTTCCATCGCGACCCGGTGCGCGCCGAAGAGCGCCTCGCGCAGCGTGGCATCGAGCTCGTCGTGGGCGCGAAACGACAGGCGGCGCAGGCCGGGCTCGGGCAGCGCGGTCAGCCAGTTGTTGGCCTCGATCCGATGATGAATCAGGGTGGGCGCGCCGGTCGCCGGCAGATACAGGAACCAGCGCCGGGTGAGCAACGCGTCGCCGAGCTGGAGCGTCTGGCGGGCAAAGGGGTTGAGTCCCTGGAAGTCGTAGATCAGCCAGCCATCGAGCCCGGCGGCCTGGACGCGTTGTTGGAGAGAGGTGAGCGAGGGAGAAAGTGTCATGATGCAGCCTCGATGACGGCCTGCTGATACAACGCGCGCAGGCGGCCCGTGACCGGGCCCAACCGGCCGGCGCCGATGACGCGGCCGTCGACCTCGACCACCGGGGTGAGCCCGCCAAACGTGCCCGTCACAAACGCCTCCTGCGCGCCGTAGACATCGACCAGCGAGAAATCGCGCTGATGGACGGCAATCGCGTTCGCCTCGCACAACGCAATGATCTTGGCTCGGGTGATGCCGTTCATACAATTGAGGCCGGTCGAGGTGAGCACCTGCCCGCGGGCGACGATGAAGAAGTTGGTCGAGTTGCAGGTCGCGACCGCGCCGCGCAGGTCAAGCATCAAGGCCTCGTCGGCCCCGGCCAGGATCGCCTGGTTTAGGGCCATGATCTCGTGAAGCTTGCTGTGGCAGTTGAGCTTTGGATCGAGCGTGTCGGGTGGCGGGCGGCGAATGGTGGAGGTGAACAGCCGGACGCCGCCGGACGCAGCGGCCGGGTTGGCCCGTTTGTGCTCGGCAATGATGACGATGGTGGGTGGACCAATGGTGAAGCGCGGGTCCTGGGAGGGCGTCTTCTTGACCCCACGGGTGACCATCAGCCTGACGTGAACGCCGTCATGCATGTCGTTGGCCCGGGCGGTCGCGATGAGCGCGGCCGTGATCTCCGCGCGAGTCTGGCCGATGTCCAGCCCGATGGCGTTGGCGCCTTGATACAGCCGGTCGAGGTGCTCCTCGAGAAAGACGAAGTGACCGTTGACGAGGCGCAGGCCTTCCCAGACGCCGTCGCCCAACAGGAAGCCGCTGTCGAAGACCGACACGCTTGCCTCGGGGCGCGGGACGAGCGTGCCGTTAACGTAGATCAGAACGCTCGCGTTGCGATCGTCCGGGAGGGCATCGTGCGTGCCGCGGTAGGGTTGGGTGGGCATGGGGTGTCAAAGTCGGAAGGGATCATTTTGGCACAAATAGGCGAAAGCGCGGGCTACCGGTCGACGACCGGCCAAAAAATCACGGCTCCGGGCCTCCGATCCTATGCTACCATCCGCCATCAATCCGGTCGATTTCAATCCTGACCCATCAAGAGACGTGGAGGACCCATAATGGTTATGAACGCCCGCAATTTGACTCGAACGATGTCTTTGTTTGGCTTGAGCGGGGCGATGGCGCTCCTGGCGGCCTGCGGAGGTGCCGCGCAAGCCCCCGCCGCCACCAGCGCGCCGGCCAAACCTGCCGCGCCGGCGGCGTCAGGCACGCCGATCCCGATCTGTGGCGCCGTGGCTCAGACCAGCAACACGGCTCTGCTCGGCCAAGAACAGGTCGTTGGGGCCAAGATCGCCGAGAAGTTCTTCAACGACAAGGGCGGCGTCAACGGCGCGCCGATCAAGGTGTTCTACGAGGACACCGCCGG
>JBKJQK010000508.1:0-3777 GCA_046594095.1 Anaerolineae bacterium
TTCGAGTATGCTATAGAGGTTACTGAAACACCGGTTCTGACCCGAGCGGCCGGAGCTGATCAAGGAGATTCATCAATGGCTCACGTAATCACCAGCCTGTGCTTGCGCGATTCCGCATGCGTCGACGTATGCCCGGTCGAGTGCATCGTTGGCGGCAAGCCCGAAACGCAATGGCCGTGGTTCTACATCGATCCGGCAACCTGCATCGATTGCGGCGCATGCGTGCCGGAATGCCCGTTCGAGGCGATTTTCCCTGAGGACGAGGTGCCGAAGGCCTTCGCGATGAAGGCGGCCCAGAAGTTTGTCGTGCATGGCGACGACGGCGCTCAGACCTACACGGCCGAGGGTGGCGAGGTCTACGACTTTTCGGGCGACACCGCCTGGAATGCGGCCTTCTACGCGGAAGGCACGGGCCCGGGCTACGCCGCGAAGAACATGTAGGCTCCGGCTGACTCCGAAAGTCAACGCGCGCCGTGGAGAAGCCTCCGCGGCGCGCGTTTTCTGTTAAGCGCAGACTGTGATCGGCCGTCCGGAATCGCAGTATCATCGTCCCATGCGTACCCACTTTGACCACGAGCTGGCCGCCATCCGCGCGCGGATTCTTGATCTTGGCGGGCGGGTGAGCGACGCCACCGCTCGCGCCGTGCATGCGCTGACTCACCTCGACGTCCAGGAAGCCCAGGATGTCAAGCGCGATGACCGGACCTCGGATGAACTTCGCTACGCCATCGAAAACGCCTGTCTGGTGAGCATGGCCACCCAGCAGCCGATGGCGCGCGATTTGCGCGCGCTGCTCGGCGCGGCGTTTGTGGCGGTGGAGCTGGAACGTTGCGGCGATTACGCCAAGGGCATCGCCCGGGCCGCCCGCAGGATCGCGCGCGGGCCGGCCGCCGAGCCCGTGACCTTCAACCTCCTTGATATGTCTGCCGCGGCGCTGGGCATGCTTGCGCGAAGCCTGGCCGCCTTTGCCGCCGCCGACCCTTTGGCGGCCAGGGCCGTCATCGCCGAGGACGAGGGCCTTGACGCGCTCTACGACACGCTGCTCAAGGCGGTTGTGGCGCGCATGTCGGCCGAGCCCGACTTCTCCGAGCGCGGGATCTGGCTGCTCCACGCCGGGCATTGCCTTGAGCGGATCGGTGACCGGGCCACCAATGTGGCCGAGCGGGTGGTCTTCATCACCACCGGTTCGTTAACGGGTGACCTCAACATTCATCCGCCTGAGCGCGCTCGGGCGCTGCCGACGCATGGATGAGGACGTGACAGGGCGCTCAGCCCCGCGCTTCACAAGTCTACTTCGGGCGTCTCGCCGATCACTTTGATCTCGCGGCCCTTGGTCGGCTTCGTGGACGCGCCGCCCACGTAGCCCATCTCCTGCAATTCCTCCATCAGGCGGGCCGCCCGCGGGTAGCCGATGCGGAGCTTGCGCTGCAGCAGGGAGGTGCTGGCATTCCCGGTCGAGCGGATGATTTCCATGGCACGCTGGACCAGATCGTCGTCGCCGCCATCCGCGTCGTTCGCGGCGTTTCCACCCTTGCCCCGCGATGAGCCGGACATCGTCTTTTGCGCCGCGAGCTCGGCGGCCAGGGTGTCCCACGGCGTCTCGAGTTCAGGTTTGCGATTGGCGACGTACTCGCCCGCGGCTTCCGCTTTCTCGGCGTCCGCTTCGGCGAGAGCCCTTTCGGCCGCCACCTGCTTCTTCCACCAGGTGATGATGCTCTCAATTTCGCGGTCGCTGACAAAGCAGCCCTGGGCGCGCAGCGGGTGACCGGACTCAGGGTTGAGAAACAGCATGTCGCCCCGGCCGAGCAGCGCGTCGGCGCCATTCTGGTCGATGATGACCCGCGAGTCGGTTGCCGAGGCGACCGCAAAGGCAATCCGGGCCGGGAAGTTGGCCTTGATCAGCCCGGTGACGACGTCGACGCTCGGACGCTGGGTGGCGACGATGAGATGAATGCCCGTCGCGCGCGCCATCTGGGCCAGCCGGCAGATCGTCTTTTCGGTTTCGATCGGCTGCTGGAGCATGAGATCGGCAAGCTCGTCGATCAGCACAACGATCCGAGGCAAGGGTGTTTCCTCCCGCCGGATCAGGATCTCGTTGTAGTCAGCCAGATGGCGGGCCCCGACCTCGGCGAACTTCTTGTAGCGGCCGTCCATCTCGCGCGATACCCACTGCAGCACGGCCGGGATGCGGTCCATGTCGCTTTCCGGCTTGCCCAGAATATGAGGCAGGCCGTTGAAGCGCGAGAGTTCGACCATCTTGGGATCGATCATCACGAGCTTGAGGTCCTCAGGCCGGTTGTTCATCACCAGGCAAACCGCGATGGCGCTGATGCACACGCTCTTGCCCGAGCCGGTGGTCCCGGCGATGAGCAAGTGCGGCATGCGGGCCAGGTCGGCGCAGATCTCGGCCCCGCTGACGTCCTTGCCGAGCCCCATCGCGAGGGGCGACTTGATGCGCAGCTGCTTGAATGTCTCGGTCTCCATCAGGCTGCGCAAATCGACCGCGCTGGATTGCAGGTTCGGGACCTCGATGCCGACCAGCCCGCGCCCGGGGATGGGCGCTTCGATTCGCAGCGATTGGGCCTCGAGGGCCAGGGCCAGGTCGTTCTGCAGGTTGGCGATCTGGCTGACGCGCACGCGTTGGAGTCGCTTCTCGCCGTTGGGCGCCGGCTTCTCGAGGTAGCCCGGCTCCACCCCAAACTGGGTGACGGTCGGCCCGCGGCGGGTCTCGATCACTTTGCCAGTCAGCCCGAAATGGGCCAGGGTCTCCTCGATGATGGCGGCCTGGCGCTGGGCGTCCGCTTCGCCGCCCTTGACCGGCCGAGCGATCTTGAGCAGGTCGATCGGCGGGAGCGCCTCGGAGCGCTCGGCCTTGATCTTTGGGCGAGTGGCTTTGACCACGGCGGGTTTGGCGACTGGCGCGTTCGCGGCGGGCTTTGGCTTTGGAGCAGGCGGGCTGGGGAGAGGCGGCGCCGCGAGCGCGGCGCGTCTCGGGGTTGACGCGGGGGACGGGCTGGCTCGCAAGGCCTCGTCAAGCGTGCCCTGACGGGGAAGTCCCTGGATGATGAAGCTGGGCAGGGGTTCGTCGCGGGGTCGCTCGGCAGGCAGGTTCGCGGCTGGCGCGCGGACCGTCCGCGCCCGGGCATGCTCTACGTCGCCGACGACGATCTCAGATTTTTCCGGCGCCAGCAGCGGGCGCAAAGCGATCAGGCCAGTGAATAGCGTGACCGCCAGCCAGAACAGGATCGATACAGCGCGAGCCACGCCATCACTCGAGCCAAGGACGCGCCAGACCAGCTCTGATAGCACCCAGCCGAACGCGCCACCGCCGACCTTGGCCTTCGAGAGCTGATACGGGTCGCCGATGAACGAGACAGAGTGAATGAGCGCGAGCAGGGCAAAGAAAGCCACCTCCGCGCACAGAATTTGAAACAGAGAGCGGGCGGAGAGTGCGGCCTGGGTGTTCAGGACGACAGGGACCCCAAGCGCGATGAGCAGGGCGCACAACAGGAACGCCCCGATCCCGAACGCTTGCTGCAGACCGTTGGCCCAGCCTCCAATCAAGGTGCCCGTGTTGACGTTGACCAGGGTGATGAGGGTGATGACGCCAAGGGCGATCATCCCTAGGCCGATCGCGTCACGCCACAGACGGGCGCGCCGGGCGCGCAGGAGGCCCGAGATCATCCGGAGAGAAATCGATATGGGACAAGAACGAACCCCGCTTTCGCTCCGGATGATCTCGGGCCTCGTGCGCGCCCGGCGCGCCCGCCTGTGGCG
>JBKJQK010000020.1:0-6361 GCA_046594095.1 Anaerolineae bacterium
CGCGCGCGCGCGGAAGCACAGATCGGTGTCCTCGAAGTAGGCGACGCTCAGCTGGGTGTCCAGTCCGCCCAGGGTCCGCAGGGCGGACCGTGACAGCATGATCGCCGCGCCCGTGACGAATTCGACCTCGCGGGGCGCATCCTGTTCGGCGCCGTCTGGCTCTCCTCGACCGAAATGCTCGCCAAATGCGCCGGGCCGGCGCAGCCACCCGCCCCCGTGTTGCAGGGTCGTGCCGTCGGGATAGTAGATCTTGCAGCCCACGACGCCGGCCCCGGGCAGGGCGCCGAAGGCGTCAATTAATTGCGCGACGCAAGCCGGATCCAACGCCGTGTCCTGGTTGAGCACAAATACGAAATCGGCGTCGGCCGCGCGCTGCAGTCCCAGGTTGACGGTCGCCGCGAACCCGAGATTGACCGGATTGCGTACGAGCGCCACCTCCGGAAACCGTTGCCCGATTAAGGCGGCGGAATCGTCAGATGAGGCGTCGTCGATCGCGATCACGCTGCACGCGAAGCTCTGCGCGCGCACTGATTCCAGGCAGTCGCCAATAAAGGCGCTTCCATTGAATACCGGAATCACCACCGCGACGCGAACAGGGATGTCAGACATACTGAATTCCCTATTATCCGCATCCGGGCGCGCTGCCGTTCAGGTCCCACCCTGCCGGACGACATCCGCCCAGACCTCGCGCGCACGGCTCACGAAGACGCGTGTCTCAAAGTCCCGAGCACGTGCCATAGCCGCGGCTGACAGGGCCGACCAGCGGGCCGGATCAGCCATGAGCGCCAGTGTCCGATCAACCAACTCGGCGGGTGTCCGCCAGAGCAGACCGTCGCGGTCGTCCGTGACGATCTCCGCCGGCCCGCCGGCCGCGAATACCACCGGCACCGCGCCGGCCGACATGGCTTCGGCGACCGACATGCCGAAGTGCTCTGTTCGGTCAGGGTGGCGACGCAGGTTGGCGCCATAGCCGGTTGCGTGCCAGTAGATGCGCGCTCGCCCATATAGTGATGCAAGGGTTGTATGGTCAATGTCCTGATGAATGCGCACCGGCAGCTCCGCCGCGAGCTGGCGAATCCAGGCGGCATAGGCCTGGTGTTCGGTACCGCGCATGACGCCACCGGCCAGGTGAAGCTCCCAAGACTGCCCAGCCGGAAGGCGTCTCAACAATTCCCTAAAAGCGTTGACCATAACGTCGTGGCGTTTGATGTGCCCCCCCACGAAAAAGCGCCCGACGTGCAGGATGATGTTCTCCTTTGGCATGGGGGGCAACATCTCGATCGGCGGAACCAGCACATGAGCGTCGCGATGCCAGTAAAGGCGCACCCAGCGCCGGGAATAGTCGGAGTTGGCGATGACGGCGTCGTAGGCGGCCAGAGACTGAATATCGGCGCGCGTTGGCAGCGTCTGCATCCGTGCGCGGAGTCTCTTTGGAAGCGCGCCGCCAAGCCCGCCCGCACGGACGAGCGACCCGATGATCCAGCGGGCCCGCCCCGACAGGGACAGGTCGACGCCGGTGGGGAAGAACGAGAGATACGCCGACCGATGCGCGCGCGGACGAATGAAGCGCCCCTCCGCGGCGTTGATGAAGCCATCGAAGCCGGCCGTCATTGCGCTGACGGTGGCGTCATCCGGCGAAACCTCGCGCATGGGCATATCTTTCACCGACAGGTTCCAGCGCGCCTGGATGACATCCGGGTCGACGCCGCCCCCGTGCCAAAACGTGACCTCGTGGGCTTCGGACAGAGCGAGGGCCAGCATCAGGGCGTGCCGTCCGCCCCCGCCATAGCCATTGAGCCGGCTCTCGAAGATGGCTATTTTCACGTATCCCGCCGTACGGCTTCGAAAGCCGTCAGCGCGTCGCGCCAAGCCGCTGAGACGGCCGCCAGGTCGTGGGCGGCGACGCGGGCGGGCTGGCCAGCGGCGTAGAAGGCCCGAACCGCGGCGTCCTCCAGCAGAATTCGCGCCCCCTCGGCCAGAGCCTCTGGTCCAGCCCGATCAACGAGCAATCCGCCGTCGCCCACTGCGCAGGCGACACCGCCACAGGTGCGGGCGACCACCGGAAGCCCAAAGGCCATGGCCTCGACGAGCGGCACGCCAAAACCCTCGTGCTCGCTCGCGCTGATGTACACATCGGCTGCCGCATAGTAGGCCCCAAAGCCCTGCTCATAAGAGGGTTGGCCTGCGAAAATGACATTTTGGACGCCCAGACGCCGCACAAGATAGTCGAGCTCGGCCTTGTATCCGGGGCAGACGTGCCACGTACCGACGAGCAGCAGCCGGCTGTTGGGCTGCCAGCGCTGGTAGTCGCTAAAGGCGCAGATCAGCATATCTTGACGTTTGTTTGGCGCAACACGACCGACAAAGAGCCAGTTCACCCATGCGTTCCCTTCGATCGTACGGGGATATTGGGCCACCACGGCCTTCCCTGCGGGCAATTCGGCCGAGCGTCGCAGACCCTGAGCATCAACCCGCAAGGGCGCGATGCGCGTATCGAAAAAGCCAAGGTCGAGAAGCTCGGCCTGGTTGTAGGCTGAATCGGTGACTGTGGCCGCACTCTTGAAGCGAAAAATCTCGGTCCGGCCCTGATCGAGGCGATCCGCCTCGGTTACGGAAAACGGCGCAAAAAAGCGCCCTGGCGTGACGTTGTGATAACAGAAAATGAGCTTTGACGGATGTGTTAAGGCTAGATCTGACAGGGGAGAGCCATTGCCGTAGTGATAGATCAACCAATCGTCCGGCGCAAGCCGGAGCTCGGTCACGGCTCGGCCTGGGTCGCGCACCCGGCGGTCACGCGCGGCGGAAAAGATCTCCGAACCGGCCATCCCCCAACCCTGGAAAATGCGACGCAGGGTCAATGCATAGTTGCCGATCGCGTCGTTGGACGAAAGGGACGGCATCAACTGGTGGATCATCCGCGCCCCCGGCGCGACGCGTCGATCTCGGCCTGCTGACGATCAACGAAGCGCGCCAGCGCCTCGAGCGCGGCCAACTCCATCCGGCGTGAGGCCTCCAGGCGGACGGCCAACCGATTGACGTAGTAGACCACCAACTCATGGACGGGGCGCTTGATTGCCCTGAGGAGCGGCGGACCGCCTGACTCGACGTCGACTTTCTGGCTCAGATCCTGGCTGAGTTCGCGGGCATACGCCAGGCGCGCCTCAAACTCGGCGCGCAAAGCCGCCATATCCTGGACGTTTTCTGCTACCGGACGCGCGGAGAGGGCCGCGTCAATGCGGGCGGCTACGGTTTGGTTCATTGCAATGGTCTCGACGCGCATGGGCAGCATTGAGCGATTATAGCGACTGGGGATCAACAGCCGACGGAGCCGACACCGGTCGTATCTGCAAATTGAGGAGATATTGGATGGGTCTGGACGGCACCGGCCAATGCCATGGAACAACCTCGATATCCTTACAGGGGAAGGGCGGAAGCCCGTCCCAGCGCCCGGGGGGATACTAAAAAACCGGTTCTACGAAGTAATTCCCAGGCAGAACGATGATCCGTGCGCTCTTGAATTCGAAGATGCCATTGCTCGGCATATTGACCCTGGTCGCGGTAGGAAAGGGCAGTTCGAGCCAGCTCCAGCGGATCGCGAGGGGATCGGCGCATGACACGCCTGGATCCCGGACGCTGATCGCGATCCTGGGCACGACGGTATCGATCGGGCCCGTGTTGGCGATCCGTTACGTCATTGTCACAGGATGTTCCGATTTCAGGTGTTCGCCAGGCAGAAGCCTGTGGCCATCCGCTTCGATGCGGACCCACACGCCATCCTCGTGGCGGACGGCCGCGAAGATGACACCCGCAGTGGAGTAAGCGGCTCCGATTGCGTTGACGGCCGAAACCAGGATTGCAATGACCAGAGTTGCCCCGGGAAGAATCAGCCACCTATGTTCGCGGGCGGGCGGCCGGCACGCGCCAGGCAGGGCCGGAGCCAGCTCAGATCCCGACGAAAGAACCGACGCCTGTCTGAGATCTTCAAGCAGGGCAGAAGAACCGGTCACAGCGGGGGCTGGCTGTCGGGAAGCCGCCGTCAGCGCCAGAAAGTGAGCTTGTTCGTCACCATCCAACTGAAGCGCGAGGACCAGGGGTATGGTCGGCGCGATCACGGCGCGACCCTCTGAGTTTAGCGGGTATGCCTGGAGCGAGCGAAGTCGCCTCGTTTTGTGCGGCAATGGCCTGATTCATGGCGATTATTGTGGATCTCAAGGTGTTTGGTCTCGGAAGTTGGGATTATGCCACCCTGGCCTCTTCCGCAGCAGTATCCCCGCCGTAAGCCCAATCGCCATCACCAGCGGCAACAGGGACGTCGCAGCGACCGGCCTGACGACACCCGGCAACCCAAGCCAGTTGCGCCATGCGTCCGGGATGAGGATGGATGGCATCGCCTGAGTCCAGATGATGCCCCGGTTGTGCCCTTCCACGTCCGTCAGGCCCATCCAGAAGGCTCCGAGCGCGACGCGGGAAAAGATGTTCCAACCGACCAGGAAAACCGCTGTCCCTGCAAGAATCCGCCGGAGCGCGAGTGGCGCCAGACGCGCCCTGAGCAGCACAAGGGCGATGGCGGCGAAGCTGCTGACCAGGACATTGGCGTACCATCCCTCGTTTCCGGAAAACTCCGTCTGGCCTCGCAGATTCGCCAGCAAGGCGAAATTGGCCGCATGCCACGCCATCGCCGCCACAAAGGCCGCGACCGCAACAAGGTGCGGCCAGATCGAGCGCAGCACGGCCGCCCATGCCATCCGGCACCGCAAGAAGAGCAACCAGGCCAGCAGGCCAATCGGCGCGTAGTAGATCAGGCCCGGCGACACAAAACTCCAGTAACCCGACCACCAGAATCCCTTGGCCAGGCCCTCAAAGAACCAAACGGGATTCAGTTTGAACAGCCACGTGAGCCGCTCAAGCAGCGGGATCGATTCGGCGGCGACCATATGCTGCAGCGGAATCGCATGCCCGGTCGTGGCCAGGTTGAACGCCAGAAGTATGCCGGTCCCTCCGGCGCCGGCCAGCAGCGCCAACCCGGCTTCGCGCCAGCGCATCCGCCCATTGCCAAAGAAAGCGCAGGCGATGTAGAGCGGCCAGAGCGTAAGCGCATATGCTTTTGTGAAAGCGGCCACCATGATCGCCGCGCCTGCCAGCACGATGTATAACCGCGAGTTTGAGTCGCGGCTGCGCAGACAGAAATAGATCGCCCAGACCACCAACGGGAATGCCAGCGCATCGTTGGTGACGCGCCCAAGAATTGGCAGAAAGTTGGGAAACCAGGCCAGCGCCAACAGCGCAATTACGCTGCTGGTTTCGTCCAGATGACGGCGAAAAGTGAGATATAGGCCGGGAAGCGCCAGAGCCGCGATGCAGGTTGAGACAAAACTGAGGATGAAGATCAGCATTCCGATCGAGACATGCGGTCGGACCAACCGATAGATCGGGCTGAGAAGCGCATAGTACAACGGAGGCTGTTGACTCTCATAGTTGGTTCTGACCTATGTCCCCGCGCCAATCCCAGAACGCTCCGCGACGAGGCGCTGTTCCTCCGCACCAAGACCGGCCCAGCGTCGGTATCGTGTGGCCGTCGTCGAGAAATCGGGCCCGGGCATGTCCTGCTGAAGCGCAACGATCCAGTCGGCCATGGACAATTCATCCGGCGCGGGCGCGCGATTGCGCGACGCGAAGAAGTCGATGTAGGCCAGATGTCCGTAGACGTCCATCCCCTCGCCGATCGGCGTGACGCTGAGCGCCGAGATCTGGCTGAGCAGGAAAACCAGGCATACAAGGCCGACTTGTCGCAATTCCGGCTTCATCGTTTCGTCTTCAGCCACCGCATGAAACGAATGAAGCGCCCGCGCTCATAGCCGGCGACCGACACGCGGAGGTGGTCGCGCTCGCGCTCGGTCCCGATGTTCTTCTCACGAAATAGATCGCGCTCTCGCTCGAGGTCGCCGACTTTATCCCTCAGCAGATCGCGCTCCTTTGCCGTCGAAGCAACGCTCTGACGCAGTTCATCACAATCGACCCGCTGCGCCTCAATCTCCGAACCCGGCGAAGGAATGATCAGACCCGCCGCCCGATCCGCCGCGCGCGATGGGTTCTGGCAGAAGCGGATGAGCGGACCGGCGGCGCGCTCCCAGGCGTAGTCGTGGCGCGCGCGCGCAAAAGCGGGCTCGAGGTTGGGGCGTGGCATGTCCAGCCACTTCAGAATCGCGCGCGCCACGGCGCCGGGGTCGCCCGGATCGACCAACTCGCCCAGCCCGTAGGCGGCGATTAGATCGCCGGTCGCGTCGCCGCGGGTGGCGATGGTCGGCAAGCCTGCCCCGACATAGCCCATCATCCGGCTGCGAAAGGCGAGCCGGGTCTCATA
>JBKJQK010000211.1:0-7789 GCA_046594095.1 Anaerolineae bacterium
TTCCATGATCAGTTTTTCCACCTTGGTGGGTTGAAGGTCAAATTTTGCTGTCGACATTCGTCTACATCACTCCGCGAGCCATCCGGGATCTCCGTGTGACACCCCGAACGAAAAGTATATGCCGATCATGGATTCCCGCAAGCAAAGCCGGCATAACGATAGGCAATTGCTAAGGATTGCTATGAGCCATGAGCCATGAGCCATGTGCCATGAGCCATGAGCCTTGAGCCATGAGCCTTGAGCCATGAGCCTTGAGCCTTGAGCCATTAGCCATTAGCAATTGGCAATTGGCCATTAGCAATTGGCCAAAGGGTCACCGCTCACGGCTCACGGCTCAGTACAAAAACATTGGCTTCAGATCAATCGCCTTTACCCGCGGGCGGTAGTGTTCCGAGTCATACAGCTCATTGACGTCAACGGGCCGTGAACCGCCCCCAACCTCGGTCAGCGGGACGTGGGTGTAGACGCCCCTGGCCAGGGCGACCATCCGCCCGTACTTCCCGGCCAGCATCAGATCCGCGGCCAGGGTTCCGAAGTTGCGGCCGACCATCAGATCGACCACGTCTGGCGCGCCGCTGCGCATGAGGTAGGCGACGTTCTGGTAGATCGTGTTTTCGCCCGTGAGCTTCTTCACCATCTCCGCCACATAGTCGCCGATGCCGCCCAGCTTGCGGTGTCCGTAAGCGTCTTCCTCGCCGCGTTCCATCGATCCGGCGCCCTTCTGTTTCGAGCCCTCGGAGATCGTCAGCATGGCGTAATTGCTCGGGCTCTTGTCCTTGTCGTTCTTCAGAAAATCGCATACGCGATAGATGTCGAACGGCACTTCGCTGATCAGGCAGCGGTCGGTGTCGGCCAGATAGGACGACACCAGCGAGGTTTCGCCGGAGTTGCGCCCGAACAGCTCGACCACCGCGATACGCTCATGGCTGCCCGCGCACGTGCGCAGGTTGTGGATGAACTCGACCGAGCGGGTGATGGCCGTGCTGAAACCGATGCAATAGTCGGTCCCGCGCACGTCGTTGTCCATCGTCTTGGGGATGGCAACAATGGGCAACCCCTCGTTGTGCAGTCGCAGCGCGTAGCTCAGGGTGTCGTCCCCGCCAATGGCGATCAGGCCCTCCAGGCGCAGGGTTTTCAGCACGCTCAATACGTGCGCTGTGAAGTCATACCGGTCGCTCAGGCCTGTGCCAAAGACCGTGCCGCTGCGGAGAAACTCGGGTACGTCCCTGGGCTTGACGTTCCCCGGATTGGTCCGGCTGGTGTGCAGGAAGGTGCCCCCGGTGCGGTCGATGGTTCGAACGGTGTTCAGGTCGAGCGGGAGCGTCCACTTCTGAGCGCTGGTCTCGTCGCCCAGATCAAAGTTCAGCAGGCCGCCCCAGCCGCGCCGTATGCCGACCACTTCATGACCGGCTTCTGTCATCCGTTCGACAGCGGCCTTGATGGCCGGATTTAGGCCCGGGACGTCGCCGCCGCCGGTGAGAATTCCGATGCGCATTGGGTTATTGCTCCTTGAGTACTGGTCTGGCGGGCGAACAAAAAAGCACGGACGCCGCGAGCCCCGCGCTCGCGGCGTCCGTGCCTTCGCGGGCACGCCGCGCGTCAATTACGCGCAAACGCGATTATAGGCCAGCTGTTCTAGCGTTTTCGGCGCTTCGCCAAAAATCAAGTGATGTCCATTTCAGCCCGGGCCAGGCCTTCGTGGAAGCGGATCTTGAAGCCCAGTTTCTGCGCGGCGCGCTGCATTCCGGTGTTTTCGGGGAGCACGTCGCCGGTGATGCGGTGCTGACCTTCCCGGCGCCCGATAGCGACCAGTCGCCGCAACAGCTCCGTCCCGAGGCCGCTGCGCTGGTGGGCGTCCGAGACCAGGATGGCGAACTCGGCCTCTCGCGTAGCCCGGATCTGGTTTAACCGGCCGACCCCGATAATGTCGCGTTTGCCCTCGATGTTTCGCTCCGCGACCAGCGCCATTTCGCGCGCGTAGTCGATGAAGCAGATCCGGGCCAGGCGCTCATGGGCAACCCGCACGTCAAAGGGCATGACCGAGAAATAGCGCAGATACACGCTGCTTTCCGAGATGCCCTTGTGGAACTCGACGATGGCCGGCTCATCCTCGGGACGGATCGGCCGGATCGTCACCTGGGTCCCGTCCTTCATGGTAAAGGGCGCGATGTATCGGCTCGGATATGGGCGGATGGCCAAACGGGGAAAATCCTTCTCGGCAACCTCTGGACCCTGGAGGACCACTCGCGCGTCGAGGGCCACGTTCCCGTCGGGAGAGACCAGCAGTGGATTGATGTCGATCTCGCGAATCTGGCGCTGTTCGGCGACCAGCACACTGAAGCGGACCAAAATCCGCTCGATGGCCTCGAGGTCGATCGGGCGCCGCCCGCGCACGCCCTTGAGGGCTTCAAGGATCTGGGTCTGCTCCATCATCCGGCGGGCCAGCGTGGTGTTCAGCGGGGGCAGGGCAAGGGCGGTGTCTTTGTAAACCTCGACCAATTGCCCGCCCGAGCCGAAGAGCAGGGTCGGCCCGAATTGCGAATCCAGCGCGCTGCCCAGGATGAGCTCGTAACTGTCGGCGAGCTTGACCATCGGCTGGACAGTAACGCCCAGGAAGGCATTTGGCCGGGTCGGCGCCGCATTTCGAACGTTTTGCTGGATATAGCCAAAGGCATTCCGCACGCCGGCTTCGGTGCGCAGGTTGAGCTGCACACCGCCCACGTCGGTCTTGTGGGTGATGATCTCGGAGTGCAGTTTGAGCACCACCGGATAGCCCATTCTTTCGGCCAGCTTGACGGCCTCATCCACGGTGGCTGCAAAGCGGGTTTCCGACACGGGGATTCCATAGGACGCAAGCAGGTCTTTGCTCTCGATTTCGGTCAGCAGCGTGCGCCCCGTCGCGCGAACGGCGGCCAGCCGGAGGCGGGCGGCTTCGCGCTCGCCGCGCAGGGACGAGGTCAGCATCGCGGTATCGAAGTCGAGTCCCGCGGCTTCGTGGGCTTCGTCCCGCGCAAGGTCGTCACCGGGTGTTTCGTAAAGCGCTTTCAGGTTCTCGCTGAAGGCGGCCATATAGGTGAAGACCCGCGCGGCGGTATCGGGATAAGGGAAGGTCGGGATATTGGCCTGGTTTAAGATGCGCTCGCCCTCTTCGATGACGGTGCCGCCCATGAAACTGGCCAGGATCGGGTTGGGAAACTTTCCGCTCATCTCGGCCAGCTTGTTGGCCAGGGGAGTCGGATTGGTCATCGCCTGGGGGGTCAGAATCACGAGCAGGCCATCGCTGTTCGGGTCGCGGGCGGCGATCTCAACGGCCTGGCTATAGCGGGTCTCGTCCGCGTCTCCAAGCACGTCGATCGGATTGCCATGGCTCCAGGCCGCCGGCATCACGGCGTTGAGTTTGAGCATCGCCTCGGGCGAGACCGGGGCCAGCGCGCCGCCGCTCATGATGAGCGCGTCGGTGGCCAGCACGCCAGGCCCGCCGGCGTTGGTGATGATGGTGAGCCGTTTGCCCTTCGGGCGCGGCTGCTTGGCCAGTACTTCGGCCATATAAAACAGGTCGGAAATGGCGTTCACGCGAAGCACGCCGCTGCGGTTGAAGGCCGCGTCGAGAACCGCGTCGGAGCCGGCCAGGGAGCCGGTGTGCGAGGCGGCGGCCTGAGCGGCCTGCTGGGTGCGCCCGGGCTTGATGACGATGATGGGCTTGGACAGGGCGGCCTCGCGGGCGGCGCTCATGAATGCGCGCGCGTCGCCGATCGTCTCCATGTAGATCAGGATCGCGTCGGTTTGCGGGTCGGCGGCCATCGTGTCGATCAGGTCGCCCCAGCCGACGTCGAGCATGCTCCCGATGCTGACGAACTTGCTGAAGCCGACGTTTTCGCGCGAGCTCCAATCCAACACAGCCGTGCACAACGCACCGCTTTGGGAGATGAAGGCGATCTTGCCTGGTCGGGCCATTGTTCCGGCAAAGGTCGCGTTCAGCCCGATGGACGGATTCATCACGCCCAGGCAGTTGGGTCCGATGATCCGCATGTTGCCGCGCTTGGCCTGTTCCATGACCTGGCGTTCGAGTTCGACCCCGGCTGGGCCGATCTCCTTGAACCCGGCCGAGATCACGACCGCGGATTTGACGCCGGCATCGACGCACTCGCTGATCAGGCCGGGGATCGTTGCTGACGGCGTGCAGATGACGGCCAGGTCGACCGGCTTGGGTGTTGCCCGGACGCTCGGGTAAGTCTTTACGCCCAGTAATTCCTCGTATTTCGGGTTGATCGGGTAGACCTCTCCCTGGAAGTTGCTCCGGGTGAGGTTCTCGATGAGAGCGCGGCCAACGCTGCGTTCCTTGGCCGTGGCGCCGATGATGGCGACTGTCTTGGGGTTAAAAAACGCATTCAGGGCTCGCCGATTGGCGCGCAGCGGATCTGACCGGGAGGGATCAAGTTTTCCTACGCTCATAAGACCCAGATTGTACGACGAGACCATAATCGGTTAACCGCCAGGTGGGCAGTACTTGGCTGGCGGGGCGGCCAGGTTATCGCGCGAAGTCGCGAGCAGAACGTGCGCAAACCCTTGGGGCGGCCCCAACCGAGCGGATACCGTTCGAGGCGTAGGAGGGGCCTCCCCAAGGGTTGCGGACGGCGCATCAATCGCTCCCGTAAGGTGAAGGCGGTGGGTGAGGCAGGATTGGTCGCTCGCGTCATCCGTCAACCATTTGGGTGGTCCCATGTCGAACCGCGATCCGTCAGATCGTCACGGGGACCACCCAAATGGTTACCGGAGGCTCTGCGCTCCGAGCCCGATATCAACCACGCCGAAACCGCAAGACCGCGTCGACGATGACGCCCGCCAGGAGGCCCCAGAAGGGTGCTCCTACGCCCAGCAGGGAAATGTCCGAGACGGTCAGGATAAAGGCGACCAGCGCCCCGTCGCGATGGACCGGCGTTTCCAGTCCGGTGACCAGCGAGTTGGCGATGGCGCCGAGCAGCGACAGTCCGGCCACTGCGGCAATCAAGGCCTTTGGCACAGACGAAAAAAGGGCGACGATGGTGCTGCCAAAGAGCCCAAACAGGATGTACCACAGCCCGTATGCGACCCCGGCGGAGTAGCGTTTGGTCGGGTCGGGGTGGGCCTCGGGGTTGGTGCAGATGGCCGCCGTGAGCGCCGACAGGTTCAATCCATGTCCACCGAACGGGGCAGTGATGAGCGAGGCTATTCCCGTGACGATGATGGGCCCGTCGGGCGGAGTGTCGTAGCCCGCGTTGCGAAGGACGGCCACGCCCGGGGCATTCTGGGAGGTGTGGGTGAGGATAAACAAGGGCAAGGCCAGGCTGAGGAGCGCGGGCAGACTAAAAACCGGCGTGGTGATTAGCGGAGCGGTCAGCTCGGGCTGGAAGCCGGCCAGTTTGATGTCGCCGCTTACGCCAGCGATCAGGAGGCCGGCGGCAAGCGCGCCCAGGCTTGGCGCGCGCATTCCCATCCGCTTGAGGACAAAGAACGCCGCCACCATCGTCATCACGAGCAGGGGGCTCCCCGGCAGGCTGGCGAACAACCCAATCCCAAACCGAAACAGCACCCCGGCCAGCATCCCGCCCACGATCGCGCGCGGCACGTAATTCATGATCCGGGTGAAGACGCCGGTGACACCGACCAGGGTAACGGCGATTGCCGCCACGATATAGGCCCCGATCGCCTCGGCCAGCGGAAACTGGGTCAGCCCGGTGACCATGAGGACAGCTCCCGCGCTCCCCCACGCGCACAGCACGGGCTGGCGGTACCACAGGCTGAGGATGATCGCGCACACGCCGCAGCCCACCGCGACGGCCCAGATCCAGGACGAGAGTTGAGGTTGGCTGAGCCCGCCTTTGTCGGCCGCCTGCAGGATGACCAGAAGCGGGCCGGAATAGCCAACGAGGACGGCCACCAGGGCCGACAGGACGGCCGAGGGAGCGATCGCGCGAGGCAGGTCGAGCAAATTGCGCAGAGGCTGTCGGATCATGAGCCGGCGATTCTACGCCCAAACCCGGGTCAAGACCTACACCAAGGGCCTCCACCCGGTCAACCTGGTCGCTCTGGCCTTCAATGGCCTGATGATCGTGCGGCACGGCGCTCAATCACAGTTGACCTGTGACGACCTGGCCCAGGCCACTTCGATCTTCAGCGCGCAGGGGTCGGAGATTCTGATGCCGGCCCTGCTGATCGGTGGCGTTGTCGGGGTGGGGCGGCTTGTCCGCCGCGTTCGCTGGCGCGAGCAATCGCTGGCGTAGGCATTTGCTAGAAGGAGCAATCCGTGACCGGCGCTCGAGACTGCCCCAAATGGGTAAATGCACCTCTTTCGTAGGCGTGCCGAGCCCCCGCTTACAATTGCCATCTTATGCTTTGGTTCGATCAAATCGCCGAAAAACTTGACCCGGCCCGGTCCTACATCGTCAATGACAGCAAGACCCCGTCAGGGCGCGTGCACGTGGGCGCGCTGCGCGGGGTGATCGTCCACGACGTCGTATATCGGGTACTGAAATCCCGCGGCTTCAACGTGACATATCGCTACGGCGTAGATGACTATGATCCGTTGGACGAGATTCCCAAGGGCCAGGACGAATTCTTCCGCCCGCACCTTGGCAAGCCGCTGTGCAACGTGCCGGCGCCTCCCGGGTCCCCGGCCGCCGATGTCGCCGAACACTTCATTTCCGAGTTCTTTGGCATCTTCGACGAGCTGGGTGTGGGCGCGGAGCGTTACTGGGTTCGCAATTTGTATCGCAGCGGATCCTTCAACGAAGTCATCGACACCATGCTGCGCAACGCGGCCACGATTCGGCGGGTGCGCTTCGAGATCAGCGGTTCAAAGCGGGCCGAGACCTGGCACCCTTTCCAGGTGGTGTGCGAGAACTGCGGCAAGATCGGCACGACCGAGGTCGTGGCCTACGACGGCAAAGAGGTCGAATACCACTGCCGGCCCGGTCTGGTCAAGTGGGCCCAGGGTTGCGGCCACCACGGCAAGATGTCGCCCTTCAATGGCAACGGCAAGATGCCGTGGAACATCGAGTGGATCGCGAAATGGGTGACCTTCCCGGTTGGGATCGAGGGCGCAGGCAAGGATCACAGTACGGCCGGCGGCAGCCGCGAGGTGAGCGAAGCGACGATGCGGGCGGTCTATCCCGGCGCGCAGCCCCCGTTCAATATCCCGTACGAGTTCTTCCTGGTCGGCGGGCGAAAGATGAGCAGCAGCAAGGGCGTGGGCGCTTCGGCCCGCGACATGGCCGATTTTCTGCCGCCCGAGTTGTTGCGCTTTGTGATGCTGCGCGCCCAGCCCCAGCACCCGGTCGATTTCGCGGCGGACGAAGAGTTCATGGTCAAGCTCTTCAACGACTATGACCGCGTTCACCTGCGCGCGTTCAGCCCCGAGGCCGCGGGCGGCGACGCGAAAGCCCGTGACGACAAGCGCGTTTTCGCCATGTCGCAGGTGGCCGAGGAAGGCGCCCACTACGACGCCAACTTCCAGCTCGTCACCGCCCTGGCCCAGATGCCGCACCTGAACGTCGAGGACGAGATCGAGCGACGCAAGGGCACTCCGCTGAGCGCCGTTGAACGCGGGCATTTGCTCCGGCGGATCCAGGCCGCCCGGGTCTGGCTGGCCGGTTACGCCGCCGATGACGAGAAGATCATCGTCCGCGAGCAGTTGCCCGAGCGCGCCCAGTCGCTCACGGCCGCCCAGCGGGCTTTCCTGCGGACGGTGGCTGCCAAACTACCGGCGGCGCCCCGCGATGACGAGGCTCTCCAGGCCCTGGTATTTGACGCG
>JBKJQK010000506.1:0-4358 GCA_046594095.1 Anaerolineae bacterium
TGTATTTTGAGCCGCTCACGCTTGAACATGCCTTGAACGTTTATGACACCGAGTCTTGGGGAGGCGCGCTTACGGTCCCGATGCTCGCCCAATTTGGCGGCCAGACGCCCCTGAACCTTGCCCAGCCGCTCAAGGATGCCGGTGTGCCAATCTGGGGCACGTCGCCCGAGGCAATTGGCCTCGCTGAGGACCGCAAGCAATTTGCCGCCATCCTCGATGAGCTCGAGATCCCCCAACCCGAGAACGGCAGCGCGCTTTCGCTTGAAGAGGCGCGGGCCGTCGCTACCCGAATCGGCTATCCAGTCCTGGTGCGCCCGTCGTATGTGCTGGGTGGCCGGGCAATGGGGATCGTCTACGATGACTCGGATTTCGACCGTTTCATCGCCGAGGCGACTCGGGTGTCTCCCAATGCGCCGGTGTTGATCGATCGCTATCTCGAAGACGCCTTCGAGCTGGACGTCGACGCGGTCTGTGACGGCGAGCGTGTTGTCGTCGGCGGGATCATGGAGCAGATCGAGGAAGCGGGTGTGCATAGTGGCGATAGCGCCTGTGTGCTCCCTCCGATCAAGGTCAGTGAATACCACCTCAACATCATTCGCGACTACACGGAGCGGATTGCCCTCCGGATTGGCGTGCGCGGGTTGATGAACACCCAGTTCGCCATCAAACACGAAGAGGTCTTTGTCCTCGAAGTCAACCCGCGGGCGAGCCGCACGACCCCGTTTGTGAGCAAGGCCACCGGCGCGCCGCTGGCCAAGATCGCGGCCCGGATCGCCGCTGGCGAAACCCTCCAGGAAATTGGCTTCGTTCACGAACCTGAGTTGCGCGATTTCTTTATCAAAGAAGTGGTGTTGCCGTTCGGCAAGTTTCCCGGTGCGCGGGTGACTCTGGGCCCGGAGATGCGCAGCACGGGCGAAGTGATGGGGTGCGCGCCGACGTTTGGCCAGGCCTATGCCAAGGCTGAGCTGGCCGCCGGGGGTCCGCTGCCAGTCAGCGGCACGGTTCTAATTACGGTGAACGACTTTGACAAAGGCGCGGCCGGAAAGATCGCCCGCGACCTGCGCAGGCTCGGCTTCGACATCGTCGCCACCATCGGCACCGCGCACGCGCTCGAGCGCATGGGCGTCAAGGCGCGGGTTGTCAATAAGGCCAGCGAGGCATCTCCGACCACCGTCGATCTCATTGCGACTGAACAAGTCGATCTCGTCATCAGCACGCCCCTGGGGCGCCAGGCCCACGACGATAGTCAGCGCTTGCGCATGGCCGCGGTTCTGCACAAGGTCCCGTTGCTGACCACGTTGAGCGCCGCGCTTGCGGCCGTCAGCGCCATCCGGGCCATGCAAAACCATGAACTTGGGGTGCGCAGTTTGCAGGAATACCATCTGGCAGTGGCAGGCACGTGACGAGATGCGGGGCGCCGATGGCGCGCGGCTTGAGCTAGGGAAGGTCGATGAATCGCACAACGTAATCGGCTGAGATAACCGCCAACCGGCGCCCGTCCGGACTAAAGCAGTAGCCGGCCAGACGCATGGGAAATCCGGCCGACTGGAAGTTCACCGACTGGCCGTCCACCCGCCAGATGGACAGGCTCGGGGCCGGCTCGTTTGCCCCCGCGGACCGGTTGTCGATGGTCGCCACCCAGCGCCCATTCGGACTGATCGCGACCTTGAGCGGATTCTCATTGCTGGCGTCATAAGAGACCGTTATCGGGCGGGCAAGGGTGGCGCGTTGGACGCCGGAGGCGCCGTCGAAGAGTTGAATACCCAGACCGGGTTCAGCCACCGCCACCAGCCCGCCATCGCCGGAAATCGCGAGCGGTGTTCCGAGGAGCGTCCTGTCCATCTGATTCCGGGCCAGAGGCGCTCCCCAGCGCCGGCCGACTGCGCCAGCGTCCCAGACCTCGAGCGCGCGATCCGTCAGGACGGCGACGCGCGCCATACCTCGCGCGGCGGCTCCGGCGTCGGCCCCGGCCGAACCTGGGCCTGCAATCGCCTGGTTGGCCCCGCTCAGAAAATCGAACTGTCTGATCTCGTTTGCCCAGGCGGAGCGGTACATCAGCAGCGTTGACGAGATGAACTGGGGCTGGCGCGCGCCGGGGATGAGGTGGGTGGTCCGGCCCGAGGACATATCAAAGACCACAATTCCGGGCGAGCTGGCCCCGACTTGTTCGCCCGGGCGGATCGGTTCGCGCGACACACCGGCATTGTTATCTACGGCAAGGCGGAGACTGCCGGGACTGATTGCCGCGAGAACATATGGCCCGGACTGGTCATCAAACACCCGAATCGTATTTCCGCTCCCCGCATCGACGACGCGCAAGCCGCCGTAGGGCATGGGAACGACGATCTGCCCGCCGTCCGGGCTAAAGGTGAGCGGGAGCGGTCGCGCGAGCGGCCGGGGCGGAGCGAAGTCCGCACTCGTCGCGATCAGCCGCGCGTCATCGAGATTCCAAACGAACAGGCCGTCCGCGTTCACGATGAAGGCGCGCCGGCCGTCAGGCGCGATCACGGCCAGCCCGATCGCGGGGTCGCCGGGCAATTGGAGCCGGCGAAGTATTGCGCCTGAATCTGTATCGAGCGTTACCACCTCGGCCTCGGCCGTTGCTGCGCGCGTATCAATTGCGACGGCCCGAGATCCATCCCCATTCACCCACGCCAACGGCAGCAGGCTGGACAGCCCGATTCTCATCTGCGGCGCCGCCCGGCCTACCTCGACGACCTCGATCCCGTCTCCGCGGATCGAGACCAGCCGGCCGCTGTTGCCGCTGAATGCCAGCGCTTGGGGTGCGAAAGGACTTTCACCCACCGAGACCGATTGACCCGTTCGCGGATCGAGAAGAAATGACTTTGCCGGCTGGCCGGCCATCGCCAGCCACGCGCCGTTCGGGCTGAATTTAAGCGTGCGCAAGCCCGGAAGACCCGGCCAACGGGTCTCCAGACCGCCGTTGCGCGGATGCGTAATCCTGACCCCGGTATCGTCGCCAAGGGCCAGGACATCGTTCAAGTGGTCATAGGCGATCGCAAGCGCGCCCGATCCTGTCTCAGCCGCTCCGGTGAAGACCGGATGCAGGGTAAGCGCGTTGCGGATGATGAGCGCCCCATCTTCCCAGGCCGCGACTTCGCCCGAGTCAGCGCTGAAACCAAGAAGCCGGATTTTGGCCGCTTGTGGCGCCGCTGAAAACGCGAGCGGGCGCAAGGTGGATGCCGCCAGCGAATACTCGCCCGTCGACGTGGAAATCCAGATACGGGCGCCATCCGGAGACCAGCGCGCATCAGTGATGGAGCCGCGCCCTATCCGGATCAGCGCGCCATTGCGTATCTCAACCTCGGAACCTGGCGCGATTTCCACGCTGAGTTCCGGCTTCGGCTGATTTTTGAGCGCAAACGCGAGGCCGGCCAGCGCGACAAGAGTGATCGCCAGCCCAGTCCAGTATTTGCGGCGGACCGGCCGCAGTGGCGGCATCGCTGTTTCCAACTCCGCCGCCAGCAGAGCGCGTTCCGCCATCGACTCCAACCCGGTTCGGATGCGTTCCCGGTCTGTGTCGATGGGGATCCCCGAAGCGTCAACATCGGCCCTGGCCAGACGCTCCGCCAAGTCGCGATGCGCCCGATCCCGGGAGAGAGCGATGGTCGCCGGCGCGCAGCCCAGGGCCGCGCCAAGTTCCTCGTCGGGGACACCCCCGACGAGAGAGAGCGCAATCAGGGCGCGCGCTTCGGCCGGAAGTTCGACAAAAGCCGACCACAGCCATCCGTCCTCGGCCGAATTGGCGGGCCAACCCGGCTCCACTGCAGGTGACGTCTCGAGCCTGCCCCGCAACATGTGGCGCACGACAGCCTTATCAAGCTGATCCGGATACGCGCTCCCGCGAATGGCCGCGCGCGGATCTCCGGTCATGAGGAAGAACGCCCGCGCACGGGCGCGCGTCGTCAATTCGTCCAACGGTCACCATCATAACGGCATCAACCTGGGAAATATTGGGAATATTCTTGCCCACCCCCTTGCGGTATTTCGCAAAACACTTAGAATATACGCAGAAGTGGGAAGAAGTGGGAGAAAGTGGGAGGCCTGCCAAAATCATGCTCTTAGGACAAACGCGACACGCAGTGGACGGGAAGGGACGGCTCATGTTGCCCGCCCGTTACCGCGCGCCGTTTGCCGATGGCCTGGTCATGACCGCAATCAAGGACGACTGTGTGCTGGTGTTTCCGGTTTCGGCTTTTGAAAAACTAGCGGAGCGAGTACGAACGCTCCCGCAGTTTCAACGCGAGTCGGCGATGTTGCAGTCGCTGATGTTCTCCAACGCGGAAAGCATGGAACTGGACGGCCAGGGGCGCGCGCTGATCTCCGAGCGGTTGCTC
>JBKJQK010000265.1:0-3479 GCA_046594095.1 Anaerolineae bacterium
GCCAGGCCGCTCGCATGCACAATCGTCACGCTGAAGGGCTGCACCTCTCGCACCAGCACATTCGAGTAGGTGGTGTCGTGGATGGTGATGCTGGGGATCGGGTTCGTATTGAACGCGTTGAAATTAGTGTTCCCGGGGACAGCGGCAAAGGACGTCAGGCTGGCCAATACCAAGCAGGCGAAGCAGGCGGCAAATTTCATCGGCGGCACGGTAGCGAAACGTTCCGGTGAGCACAACCGTTGCTTGGCCGTCCGGAAAATTCCTCCGCGCGGGTTTTGTCGCTCATTTACCGAACTGATTCTTCCCCCGGATAAATCAACTCACACTCTTGAGTTATTGTCCCTAGTTTCTGGTCCATTCAAAAAGCCATGAACGATCAGAACGCGGCGGAACTGGAGCGGTTGCAGCGGCGGCAGGAAGCCATGCAGAGGCAACTGGGCAGCCTGACTGCGGAGATTCAACAACTGGCCTCGCGGCTGAATGCGGCGCCGCCCGGGCTGGAGAGGCCACTGCAAGCCCTGCCGGAATTAGTCATGCCAGCGCTGTCGATCACGGATCCTTCATTCCCGGGCGAGACCATCGCCTCAATCGCGCATGAGCCAATGTCGGTTCCGCCGCCCTTGCCTCCCGTCCTGCCGCGCCGGCAGGCTGAACCGCGCCCCGACTTAACGCCATCTTCCCTCGCCGACTCGATCCCGGCCCCAACCCCGCCGCCCATGACCCCGGTGTCTCCGCCGGTGCGCGAAACGTTCGAAATGAAGCTGGGCACCTACTGGCTCGTGCGCATCGGCATTGTCATGTTGCTGACCGGTCTGGTTTTCCTGGGCACCTACGCCTACAAAAATTTTATCGGACTGATCGGGCCGGCGGGCAAGGTCACGCTGCTCTACCTGGCCAGTGCCGTTCTGCTTGGCTTGGGTGGATGGCTGCAACGGAAGCGCGTCAAGGAAGGCCTGCAGAATTACGGACAAGTTCTGTTCGCGGGCGGGCTGGCGGCGGTCTATTTCACGACCTACGCCGCCCATTACGTGTCCGTCCTCCGCATCATTGCCAGCCCGGTCGTCGATGCCTTGCTCCTGCTGGGGTGGGCGGCGGTGACGGTTTGGCTGGCAGACCGCCGCAAGTCCGAGGTGCTCGCGCTCTTCGCCGTCGGGTTGGCCTATTACACATCAGCCATCACTTCTGTCGGACTTTTCACGCTTTGCTCCAACCTCGTACTGACGGCGACGGCGGTTTTCTTCCTCATTCGCAATCGCTGGGCAAAACTTTCTTTCATCAGCGTTCTGGCGACCTACGGCGGCTTCGCCTTCTGGCGGTTTCACCAGGGCGACTGGGCCTGGGCGGGACGCACGGCGGAGGAGTTATGGCAGGGAAATCTTTTCCTCGCCGGCTACTGGATCTTCTTCACCGCCGCCGTGTTCTTCGCCCGTGGCGCTGCGCTGGTGAACGCCGGTCGCGCGCTCTTTGCCAGCCTGAACAACGGCGCGTTCTTTGGGTTGGTGCTGCTCTCAATGTTGCCTGTGGCGCAGGGGAATTTTTGGAAATTTTCCCTTGGCTTCGGCGTCGCCCTGCTCGGAGCAGCGTGGGCGGCCCGACGGTTTCTGGCCGACGAACCGCTGGTCAAAAACACCTATCTCGTGCAGGGCCTGACCTTGGTGACGCTGGGTTTCATCGCCTATTTCACGGGCTTGAAACTGGCACTCGTCCTCGCGGCGGAAAGCGTTGTGCTGATCTTGCTGAGTGGTGTCATCCAGAACAGTTTTCTCCGCGTCGGTGGTTTTATCACCGCCGCCTTGAGCGCGGGATGGCTGGTGGTGGGCCTCACTGGCCGTCAGCCGGATACTCTCCTGGGTGCGGCCATTGGCGCGGCCTTTCTCTTGAATGCCTGGCGGGAGCACGTCGGCGATCTGGGCCGGGGTGCCTCGGTGCTGCGTCCCGGCAGCGGCTATTTTGTCGCGCTGGCGATCGGAGTCTGCGGCCTCGTGACCTGGCACGCGGTTCCGGCCCCCTGGATTCCCGTCGCATGGATGCTCGAAGCGGTGGTGCTCACGGCCTCCTGCTATGTGCTGCGCATTCCTGAACTGCCGGTCTTCGCCCAGGTGCTGGCCGTGGCCGCGCAAGGTTATTGGTTTTTCGAACACGCGTTGCGGTCCGCCCGCCCGCCCTGGCTTGTGCCGACGGCGCTGATTGGGGGCACACTGGCCTTGAGCCATTGGTGGCAGCGGCAGTCCCGTCTCTCCCTGGGCGCGGATCTTCGAAACCTGCTCCAGATCGTTTATGGGCTGGCGCTGGTGGGAGTGCTCTTCTTCTGGTTTCAACCTCGCTTTGCCCCGGCGGCATGGCTGGCGTTCCTGAGTCTGCTTGCCGTGGGCGTGACCATTTACGGCGTGGCCACGCGGGCGTGGATTCTGGCCGCGTGCGGACAAATTTTTCTCCTCGTGAGTTCGTATGAACTCTTCCATCAGTTCGCCGGCCCCCGGCCGTCTTGGGTCTTCGCGCTCATCCCCATGGTCACCTGGCTGGTGCTCGGCACCGCCACCACCGTGTGGCTGTCCCGTCACGACATCCGTGAAGAGGCTCGCCGTCCGCTGCTCCAGGTGAGCACCTTCTATCGCGGCGTGGCCTGCGGGATGTCGCTCTGGTGGCTCTTCGGCTACGTGCCGGCACCGCATCAATTCTGGTCGTTGTGCTTGGCCGGGCTGGGGCTGCTGGCTCTCGCGGGCGGTCTGAAGAGTCGCGAGGCGCTCTGCTTCAGCGCCTTCTATCTGGTCGTGGCGTTCGCCACTTGGTTGGTCCAGGCCTTGGCCAATTCAGCCGTGCTTCATTGGGGGAATCTGATCGCGTTGCTCGCCCTCGTCGCCGCGCAACAGATCGTGGCTCGTCGGCCGCAATGCTACGCGCTGCCGCCGCGGGCCGGTTCGGTGGCCATCTGCGTGACGGGTCTCGCGCTGTGGTTGTTTGTCACCCGCTGGGTCGTGCTGCAATCGGGCGGGGAACATTTCTTCGTCACGGTGAGTTGGGCGGGCTTGGCTTTCCTCTTTTTTGCCGCCGGCTTCGTCTGGCGCGAGCGGATGCATCGCTGGCTGGGCCTGGGCATCCTGGCCTGTGCGGTGGGCCGGGTGTTTCTCTCCGACGTCTGGAAGCTCGAAACCATCTACCGCATCCTCAGTTTCATGGCCCTCGGTCTGGTGCTGCTCGCGCTCGGATTCATCTACAACAAATATCAGGACAAAATCCGCCAGTGGCTCTGAGTTGGAATCCATGATTCTTCAGTTCAACTCCGCTGCGATGAGAAGTGACGGGGGGATGCCCGATTGATCGTGATGGCCGTTGCGATGTCATGGACTGCGCCGGCAGAGCGAAGCGGCGACGGCGCTTTCGCGCGGACGAGGCGCAGGGGAAGTTCAATCCGCCGCGCGCGGGCCAAAGCGGTGTCGCGTCCGACTTGCCATCGCAGTCCATGACGCCCTTGCCTTGGC
>JBKJQK010000009.1:0-9497 GCA_046594095.1 Anaerolineae bacterium
CGGGCGCGTGAGTGACGAGCGCCTGCTTGAATTGCTGCGCGGCTGCCGCGCCTTTCTGTTTCCCGGGCTTGAGGATTTTGGAATCGCGCCGATCAACGCCATGGCATGCGGACGCCCAGTGATTGCCTTCGGGGGAGGCGGGGCGCTGGATACCGTCGTCGAAGGCGAAACGGGAATTCTCTTTCAGGCGCAGACCACCGAATCGCTGCTTCACGCGATTTCTCGACTCGATGGTGTAAGATTCGCGCCCGATCACATCCGGATGCGAGCTGAAATGTTCAGTTCGCAACGGTTTGAGACCGAGTTGCGATATGCCCTGGGCGGCGTGGCTTGAGCCCGCGGGGCGCCTGGCGCGCGGGCGTGACCCTCAAGCCTTGCATCCGAAACCCCCGCCAACCCGTGACAGCGCCCAAACTGACCAACTATGCCGACCGTTCAGCTCCTCAATCAGAGGAGCCGCAATGGGCGACTGACAGGAATGAATAGAACGAATGGAAGCATATTGCTTTAAGTGTCGAGCAAAGCACGAACTGAGAGACCCGAAAGCCATCTTCTTTGCGAATGGCTCACCGGCCACCCAGGGCACCTGCGTGAATTGCGGCAGCGAAAAGGTCTACAAAATGGGCCGAACGCCTGCCCACGAAGGGCTTCCCAAGCCTGTGGTGGCGAAGCGCGAACCTAAAGCGCGGGCAGAGAAGACGACTCGAAAGACGAAGACTTCCGCTGCGGCTTCGGCGGGCAGCCCGGGCGGCGCGAAGGGCCGGCCCCTCGTGATTGTTGAATCGCCCGCAAAGGCCAAAACCATCGGGAAGTTTCTTGGCCCGCGGTTTTCGGTGCGGCCCTCGATCGGGCATATTCGCGATCTCCCGAAGAGCCGTCTGGGGGTCGATCTCGAACATGATTTTGAGCCGACCTACATCGTGCCTATGGCCAAACGCAAAACGGTCAAAGAGCTGCGATTAATTGCGGCCGGCGCGTCCGAGATCTGGCTGGCCACGGACCCGGATCGCGAGGGCGAGGCCATTTCCTGGCACCTCAGCCGGGCGCTCGAAGGTGAGCTGGCCAACAAGCCTGTCCGGCGGGTCGAGTTCCATGAGATTACTCAGGAAGCCATAAAGCATGCGTTTGCGCATCCGCGCGAAATCGACATGAACCAGGTAGACGCTCAGCAGGCGCGCCGAATTCTGGACCGGCTGGTGGGCTATAGCCTGAGCCCGCTCGTGAGCGACAAGCTCAGCCGGCGCGGATTGAGCGCGGGCCGGGTCCAGTCCGTGGCCCTGCGTCTTGTTGTTGAGCGAGAGCGCGAGATCCTGGCGTTTGTTCCCGTCGAATACTGGTCGCTTGAGGCGGAGCTGGCCAAGAAAGCCGCGGCCCTTGCGGTTTTGAACGGCCCATCGTCGTTTATCGCCCGGCTGTTCAAGGTTCGCGGCGAGGACCCGAAACTGAGCAACGCTGCTGAGGCCGATGAGATTGTCGGCGCGCTCGATGGCGCCATTTACACCGTGTTCAAGGTCGATCGAAAGGATCGGCAGCGCAGGCCGGCGGCTCCATTCATCACGAGCACGCTCCAGCAGGAGGCGAGCCGGAAGCTCAACTTCAACGCCCGGCGGGCCATGGCCGCCGCGCAGCAGTTGTATGAGGGCATCGATATCGGCGAGGGCGCCACTGGCCTGATTACCTACATGCGGACGGACTCAGTCAATGTGGCCGAGGTCGCCCAGGCCGAAGCGCGGGCCTACATTTCCGAACGTTTTGGGGCCGAGTTCCTGCCTGATTCGCCGCCACGTTATACGTCGCGGGCAAAGAACGCCCAGGAAGCCCATGAGGCAATCCGGCCGACGTCGGTTTTGCGCGCCCCCGAGTCACTCAAGGCGCATTTGGAGCCTGACCAATTCCGGCTCTACGACTTGATCTGGAAACGTTTCATGGCCAGCCAGATGGCCAACGCGGTATTTGACGCGACGACGATTGATGTGGACGCCCGCCGCGCGGACCCAACCCAAAGCGTGATCGTCAATGGCGCGCCCGAGTTTCACTTCCGAGCGACTGGATCGGTTGTGAAATTCTCTGGCTTTCTGCGGGTTTACGAAGAAGGCCGCGATGATGGCGAGAAACCCGATGAGGACGAAGAGGGTCGCGACCGACGCCTCCCGTCGGTGGATGCGGGCGAGGAACTCGATCTGCGCCGGTTGATTCCTGAACAGCACTTCACCGCGCCGCCTCCGCGTTATACCGAGGCCAGCCTCGTAAAAGCGCTCGAGGAGGACGGGATCGGCAGGCCAAGCACCTATGCGTCCATCATGACCACGATCCAGTCTCGCCAGTATGTGACCCGCGAGGGAAAGCAGCTGCGGCCAACCGAGCTGGGCTTCCAGGTGTCGGACTTGCTGGTCGGGTCTTTCGCGCGTTATGTGGATGTTGGGTTCACCGCCCACGTTGAGGAAGAGCTCGACGACATCGAGACCGGCACTCGGGCCTGGCAGCCGGTATTGCATGAGTTCTATGACCCATTCCGGCAATCCGTGCAGGAAGCAACAGCCCGGATCGCAAAAGTTGCGCGGGTGATCGAATACACGGGGGATGCATGCCCCACTTGCAAGGAAGGGAAGCTCGTGTTTCGGACGAGCCGGACGGGCCGGTTCATTGGCTGCGACCGGTATCCAAAATGCACCCACACCGAGCCGATCACACTGCCCGACGTGGTGTGTCCCAAATGCGGCGGACGCTTGGCCGAGCGGCGGGTGAAAAAGGGAAACCGCGCGTTTTATGGGTGCGTTACGTATCCCGCTTGCGATTTCACGACGTGGCAGAAACCGCTCGCGTTTCCATGCCCGACTGGCGACGGCGGCCTGATGGTCGACGCCGGCAAGGGCAAAGCCCGCTGCCTTGCCTGCGGGACCGTCGCGGAAGTACCCGAACTTTCCGTCGCCGCCTGAACGCGTTTTCCTACCGGAGCGCCGCGTCAAGCAATTGGCGCCAACCTTGAATCGGCCTGCGTCCGACAAGACGTTGGGCCCCGAACTCGAAAACGGGTTGCGTATTGATGCCCCGTTTGCGTTGCTCGGCGTCCGTGCTCTGGATTCGCGCGAGACCCTGGCGTTGATCCATACAGGCCGCAAACTCAGCTGCATTGATGCCGGGCAGGGTGGCTGCCTGTTTCTTCATCAGTGCCGCTAGCCCGTCGGTTGCAGCGCTCCAGGTCGCATCCTGTTCGCGAAACAGCACCTCGTGGAGCGCCCAGAATTGGTTCTGGCGGGCGGCGCACACGCCTGCCTCATGCGCGCGGATGCTTCGCTCACCGTGATTCAGCACATCTCTGAAAACCAGTTTAACCTTACCCGTACGCACGTATTCCGTGATGATCGCCGGCTCTTCGGTCAGCACGTGACCGCGGCATTCCGTTCAGAGAAAGTCCGAGTAGTCGCTGAGCACGATCGGCGCGTCCGGCCGGCCAAGGGTTGGAAAGCCATCGGGGGTGGTTCCCTGTTCGATTCCCAGATAAAGCGGAACCGAAATGCGCTGGGGCGTGATGGTCGCTGAAGGAATCTGGGTCGCAGGCGCGTCACCCGATGTGGCAGCGCTGATGCGGGTGGCGATTGGCGGTGTTGTTATCGCGGTCGCCACCGCTGCTAAAGTCGCATTCGTCGTCGGCGTTACCGCGGACGGAGCCGCGCCGGCGCAAGCGACCAGCGAGATCGCGAACGCGAAGGACAAGCAGAACCGAAGCGCACCCCCCATCGGGCCGAGTGTAACCGATCTTGCCAAACCCGAGTCCCGGCCTCGCGTGATACCGGTTAGGGAGCTGGCGGCTCCGCTGTCTCGGACGGCGGAGTTTCTGGCGGGATCGCGCGCAAGATGATTCGGCGACCGCCGACCCGAACGGGATAGGCTACTCGTCGCGCCTGACCGGCCGGTTGGGGTGGGGCGCTGCGACCGCGACGCAAGCGCTCGAGCAGGCTGGGGGACGATGGAGCGGCTGAAGGACCTGGCTTGGCGGTCACGGACGGGGGAACTTCACCTTTCGGCGGGGTCAGACCGGATAACTCGGACCGAACCCTTTCGGATGGCCCAACGCTCACACTCGCGGGTGGCTCATCCGCCGGCTCAGGGTGGAGCGCGACGGGCGCGGAGTCGGCCAGCCCTATCGTCGAGCTATCAATCACGGTATCAGGCGCCAACTCCATTACCCTGGCTGGTTGATCTTGGATTGGCGGCGATACAGCGATTGCGATTGGGTTAGCCTCTGCGCGGGCGTATTCACGCGTCATGAGGCGCATGGGGAATCCGGCCAGGCACGCGACACCGGTCGCGAGTAGCGCGATGACACACTGGGCGGTGAGCTGGCCTGGATCGGAGAGGCCATTCGGTCCGCCGAGAATTCCGATGATACCGACGTCGCGGGCGCCGAGATAAGAGTCTGCGCCGACCCCATTCAGGCCGGCGCCAAACCGGCCATTCGCGACGAAACCAACCGCGAGGAATCCGATGACGGCCGGGACGAGGAAACCTGGAACGCCTTGCCCGCCCGGCCGCCCGCCCGCCATCCGGCGCCATGCATATCCACCGACGATGACGCTGATTGCGGCGACAAGACCCAGCCCCGCCGCTGCCCAAACGGGCAGGGTCATGGCCCCCGGCGAAACCGCGATCAACGAACCGACGACGGCGCCCGCGGCGACATCGAGAGCGGGTTTACCCGATACGAAAACCGAGTAGGCCAGGCTGACTACGCCGGCCACCCCGGCTGACGTGAATAGTACGGCGGCAAGCGCTCCCTGGGCGGGGCTGCCGGTCGCGACAATCGGATTAGATGCGACGAAGCCGATCGCCCCGATGATCGCGAGCGCCGCGCCGGCAGCCGCCCGAAGCGGATGCGGCGAGTGGGCCAGAGTTACCGGCCCGGTCACTCGGAGGCGATCACTCGATACGAGCGAAAAGGCGCCCGCAATCAGTCCCGCAAGTCCCAGGCCGCCCAGATCAACCGGACCGTGACCGAGCCGGAAGGCCGAGGCCAATGTGAGGCCAAATCCGCCACCCCAGACGGCCATACCCAGGAATGAATATGCGAGCGTGCAGAGCGCGGCTGCGACCGCGATGACAGCGAGGCTCGCGCGCTGCCACAGCGTCGCCATCACGAGAACCGCGCAAGCCTGGGCCATCGGGAGAAATGCAAGGAACAGCGCGAAACCGCCAGTAACACCTTCGAGAAATAGGCCCTTCAGACCGGCCAGCGCAAATGCGCCGTTTGAACTGGGAATCGCGTAATAGCCGGTGAGCTCTGCAAATTCCGTGCGGCCGCTCAAGGCCCCAAACCCGCCAAACATCAGCGCAAAACCGAACGCGACGAACACAAGAGAACTGACCGCAATGGCCACTAAACCCGCCGCGCCGGCGCGCGTTTCACTTTCGCGTGGCGCTGAGGCAAGCGCGACGAGCAAAAGCCCTATCGGCAGCAGGAATACGAGAATGCCGGCTTGCGCTATCAATAGAAGGCCAAGTATATAATGCCAGCGAAGGAGAACGCGCTATTTCAACCACCATCGCCCCGCGGGTCTACGCGCCCGCAGACCCCCTTGCCATTGGACGGGCCGCCGCGGCGGCCGCTGACGACAAGAAAGCCGACAATACCCAGTTACTTGATTTGCGCAAGATGCCCGGCATCGCCGATTTCTTCGTCATTTGCTCGGCGCCATCCGACCGCCAACTCGACGCGATTTCCGGCCACGTTCGGCAGGTCATTCGGGAGCAGTTCGCCAAGTCCCCCCGCCACATGGAAGGAACTCCTGAATCGGGTTGGATGCTGATTGACTTCGGGGATGTGATTGTTCACATCATGACCCCGCGCTTGCGGACGTACTACGGGCTCGAGGCCCTTTGGTCAAGCGCGCCTGTGTTGCTCCGGCTGCAGTGATCAGAATTCCAACCGGCGGTGTCGCATCACAACGCTCTCAACGATCCCAATCGCGGCCAACAACGTGAGTAGATTGCTGCGCCCATAGCTGACAAACGGCAATACCACGCCCGTCACGGGCAAGATCCCGAGCTGCATCCCGATATTGGCATACGTCTGCAGAAATAGCATTGCAGCGACCCCAACACAAAGCAGCCTCCCGAAAGTGTCCCGCGACAACCACGCGCCGCGGAGCGCGCGGAGAATGACCAACGTGATCAGGGTCATGAACGTTATCGCGCCCGCGAAGCCGAGTTCCTCGCCCACCACGGAAAAAATGAAGTCGGTGTGCCGGGCGGGCACTAGCCGAAGTTGCGAGAATGTCCCGGCCTGATAGCCCAGGCCAAAAATGCCCCCGGACGAAAGAGCGACGCGCGCCTGGTCAATCTGGTATGTGTCACCCGCAGCAACATTGATCCCCAGAAGTTTCTCTATGCGCTCGATCTGATAACCCTGAATCAGGCCGAGTTGTTGAATGAGGAAGACCATCCCAATGCCCGCCAGGACCATGACGATGGCATGCTGGCGCTCGATTCCGCCGACGAACACGAGGGCCAGCCAAACAAACACAATCGTCAACGCGGTGCTGAGATTGGGTTGGCGCATGATCAAAAAGACGCATGGGACGACAACCAGCAGGGTCAACCCGATCGTTTCGAAATACGGGCGCCGGCCCTGGCGGCTGGCGATGATATGGGCGATGACGACCGTCAGCAGTATCTTTGCGATCTCGCCGGGCTGCAGATCGAACGTGCCAATCTGAAACCATCGGCGCGCGCCAAAACGCTCTGTCCCAACGACCAGCACCGCTGCTAGCGACCCAAGTGTAAGCGCATACAGGAGCCATGAGACGTTCCGCAGCAGCGAATAGTCCGTGACGACGACCAGGAGCATCACGACCATTCCGGCGACGGCGGTCACGGCCTGGGCGAAGGGGAGGCCTTCAATCAGTGGATCGCCGCGGGTGGCGCTTCGGACCATCGCGATCCCGCCCACCACGAGGGCGGTGATCAGTCCAATCAGGACGAAGTCAAAGTGACGCCACAGTCGTCTATCGGGCATGTGGCCTGGCTAGGCGCGCTTGCGCGTGACTGGCGCGAGCGGAATGTCGACCATCAATCTGCGCTCGCCGGCTTCATCCTCGATATTGACCGCCACCCGTTCGCGGTCGATTTGGAGCCGGTCGGCGATGACGTTGATGATGTCGTCTCGAATGGCTTCAAGCATGCCGGGCGCGATTTCCGCCCGGTCATGAATCAATACGAACTGCAGCCGCCGTTTCGCGGAATTGGCGCTCTTGCCGCCACCGAACCATTGCTTGAAGATGCTCATCGCTGTAGGGGCGGGCGCGAGGCGCCCGCTCTGGTTATCCTCGCCCAAACAGGCGCTGGAGCAGCCCGCCGTTTTGCGTCGTAGGGAATGGAACGGTCTCGCCAAGGATCCGCCGGGCCATATCCGCGTAGGCGGCTGCGGCTGGACCCTTGCCCGACAGCGCCACGGGCGTTCCCCGATTTGTTGAGGAAAGGACCAATTCGTCTTCGGGCACCACCCCGATGATGTCGGTTGAAAGTACCTCGTGGATGTCTTCCACCGACAGCATATCTTGCTTCTTGACCCGCGCGGCGACCAGCCGGTTGATGATCAGATGGACCTCGCGCTCTTTCTCCTTGGATTCGATCAAGCCGATTACGCGGTCCGAGTCGCGCACCGAGGAGACCTCCGGGTTTGTGACGACCAGGCAGCGGTCCGCCGGAGCCAGGCAGGTTTCAAATCCCTGCTCAATGCCAGCCGGCGAGTCAACAATGATGAAATCAAAATCGGCACGCAACTCGTCGCACAACGCAATCATCTTTTCGGGATTCATGGCCGTCTTGTCGCGGGTTTGGGCGGTGGCCAGCAGATACAACTCGGGCGCCCGTTTGTCGCGAATCAGCGCCTGTTTCAACTTGCACCGGCCTTCAACATAGTCGACAGCGTCATAGATGATGCGGTTCTCCAGGCCCATGACGATGTCGAGGTTCCGCAGTCCGATGTCGCCATCAAAGATCACGGTCTTGTGGCCGCGAACGGCCAGCGCGCAACCGAGGTTCGCGGTCGTGGTTGTCTTGCCCACGCCACCTTTCCCGGAGGTTATGGTGATGACTTTTCCGTGCATGAATTACTTCTCTTGCCAGGCCGAAATTACGATAGTCTCTGCGATGATCCTGGCCGCGTGCGGGCCTTTCGGTGGTTTGCGATCGGTTCCGGCTCGAATCAACTGCGTGTCCGCGATGCGTAACGTAGACGGCTGCAGAGAGAGGGCGCCGACAAGCGCACCCGCATCCCCCAGCGCTCCGGCATGGGCTGATCCCTGTAACTTTCCCCAAACGATGATATCACCCCCGGCGATGATCTGGGCGCCCGGATTCACGTCGCCAATCACGACAATGTGACCGGGGTGTCGAATTACCTGTCCGGACCGAACACGCCGGCGCGTCATGACCCCGTCCGTGCCTTCGTCGCCGTTGTCGGTGGAAGCCGCGACTGGCTCGGGTTCGGGCAGTCCCGTCGCGTCCGCGTCGCGCGGAGACGATGAATCGGGGTAAATGTCGTTTGGCGGCCGCTTTGGCAGGACGCGCGACGGTTCAGCCAGGGCTACGGAGTCGTCCAGACCGAGCGCCCGGGCCGCGCTGTTTGTGTCCGGGTGTTGACTGAGAACCGCCCAGAGTTGGACATCGTAGGCGCGCAACAGGGACTGGGCACGCTCGAGATCATCCCGGCTCAAGGGCATGGTCTTTAGGTCCAGGGCCACCCGTCCGCCCTTGAAGAAGTTGGCGCTGTTGTTCAGCTTGGTTTCGAGTTCGCGCAACTGCTCATGCCACGTTCCGTCGCTCGGAACGATGAGCAGCCCCTGGCGATGTCCTTTGATCGTAATCATGCGTTGGTCGGTTATTCAGTTTTGACAATCTGCTGATCCTTGGGCAGCGGCAACCCAAAGTAATCGGCGATGATGCGCTGAGCGATGGGTCCCGCGACGGCCGATCCCTGGCCGCCGTTCCAGACATAGACCGAAAGGGCGATCTGCGGTTTTTCCGCCGGAGCGTAGGCCACAAACCACGCGTGCGAGGGCTGGACGCGAATCCCAAAGTAACACACGCCCGTCTTCTGGGCGATGTCGTCGCAGAATTCCGCGGTCCCGGTCTTCGCGGCGTAGGTCAAACCCGGAATCTGCGACGAACGCGCGGTTCCCTCGGGTCCAACCACCGATACGAGCGCATCCTGGATGGCCTTCATGTTCGTTGGCTTGATCGGCAGTTTCCGGACGGTCTTGGGCGCAAATGGGCGAATGACGGCGCCATTCGTATCCACGACTTCGCGGATGATTTGCGGCTTATAGAGTGTCCCGCCATTGGCGATCGTGGCGATGATGTTGGCCATTTCAAGCGGCGTGACGACCAGATAGCCCTGGCCGATCGCCACGTTGTAGCTGTCGCCGAGGGTCCATACGTAGACATACGTCGACCGCTTCCAGGCCGTGGTCGGCGCGAATCCCCGCACGCGCGACAGC
>JBKJQK010000029.1:0-3298 GCA_046594095.1 Anaerolineae bacterium
GGCGGCATCTTTGCCGAGGGCCGACTGGCGCTCACCGGAACCCAGGTCGTCTCAAACGCAATCATCGGTTCGAGCAGCGGACGTGGCGGTGGCATCTACAGCGTGGGGGGATTAATCCTCACCAATGTCTCCGTGCTCTCCAACACCAATACCAGCAGCAGCAACAAGGGCGGCGGCTTGTTCATAAGCGGTGTCGCGTCTATTTTGAACACGACCTTCGCAGGCAATCGCGCTGATGGTTTTGATCATCGCGGCGGCGCGATCTACTTCGACGCCGGCTCGGCGATCCTGACCAATGTCACGCTGGCAAATAACGGCGTCTCAACCGCGAACCTGGGTGGCGGAATCTACCGGAATGGCGGAGCGATTACGCTCACGAACGTGTTGCTGAGCGCCAACGATAACGGAAACTGCATTGGCGGGGTGACCTCAACGGGCTTCAACCTGTCGTCGGACGCGACCTGCGCCTTTGGCTTGCCAACAGACATGAATAGCACGCTGGCCTTGCTCGGGCCGCTGGTCTTCGGACATCGCCGGCCGCTGGCGGGCAGTCTCGCCATCGACAGCGGGACCTGCGCGCTGAGCGCGGATGCGCTGGGCGGGCTCCGGCCAGCGCCAGGCACTCCCTATTGCGACATTGGCGCGATCGAGGCGCCCTCGGTTGTCGTTGACCTGGGCGTCTCGGTCTTGGCCGCGCCAACCCAAACGGTGCCCGCCCGAGCCATCACCCACACGCTGGTCGTCAGCAATGTGGGGACGGGCAGGGCGTCGGCCTTCGTGATTACCGCGACACTTGCGGCGCCGTACATCAATGTGGTGTCGACGACGGTTTTGCCAGGCCTGGCGGCCTTGACGCCCACAAGCGCGTCGGCCTCGCAATTGGTCTGGTCTGGATCCGGACTGGCCCAGGGCGGCCGGATGGCAATCATCCTGGTCGGAACGACACCGTATTCCTCGGCGAACGGGACCGGTGTCACCACCACGGTCAGTATTTCCGCCGACGGCGACGCCAATGGGGCCAACGATCAGGCCGCCGGCACAACCACGCTCTATACGTTACCCAACCTGGCGGTCGCCAAATCGATCGACGAAGCGACAGTTCTGCCCGGAACTCGGATCACGTTCACGATCGCCTACACGAACTCGGGCCAAGCGGCGGCGAACGGGACGATCACCGATGTCGTGCCGGTGACGTTGACCCAGCCTTTGGCGACCTGGACCGGGCCGCTCGCCCCAATCAGCGGAACGACCTACGCCTGGCAACTCACGGGCCTCGCGCCGGCGACAGGTGGCGTGATCACAATCAGCGGCATCGTCAGCAACAACATTGGCGGCGACGCGAGCTTTACGAATACCGTTACGAGCCGGGTCGCCGGCGACATCGTGCCGGAGGATGATGTGAGTTTGGCCCGCGCCTCTGTCCAGGCCTGTTACGCCCGAGCCTTCGACGGCATTACCGACGGCGTCGTTCGCAATGTCATGCAGCAGGCGGTCAATGACGCCCTGCCCGGTCAACTCGTCAAGCTGGCGGGCTACTGCGTGGGTTCGACGACGGTCACCAAGAGCCTGACCATTCGGGGCGGATATGCGGTCACGAACTGGGTTTCCGCCGATGGAATTGTGTTCCCGGCCACCCTGGACGGCGTCGCTTCTGGGCGGGTGATGAACGTGACCGGCGGGACGGTGTCGATCGAGAATATCAGCCTGATCAATGGGCGCGTTTCGGGCGCCGATGGGGCGGGCCTGAGCGTGAGCGGTGGCGTAACCGTCACGCTACTCAGATCGGTGGTGGCCCGCAATGTGGTTGTGAATTTCAACTCGGACGGCGGCGGCATTGCCAACAACGGCACCCTCGTTGTCTCAGCCACCCAAGTGAGCGGCAACTCGACATCCGCTTCCAGCAGCGGCAAAGGCGGCGGGATCGTCAGCTTCGGCGCGCTGACCCTCTACAACAGCTCGGTGCTGTCGAATACCAACAATAACAGCAGCAACAAGGGCGGCGGTCTGTTCTCTGGTGGCGCGTTGACCATCGTCAACACCACCTTCTCCGGCAATCGGGCCGATGGATTCGACCACCGGGGTGGGGCGATTTACCTGGATGCGGGGAGCGCGACCCTGACCAACGTTACGCTGGCCAACAACGGCGTCTCGACCGCTAATCTGGGCGGCGGGATCTACAGGAATGGGGGCGCGATTACCCTTACCAATGTATTGCTCAGTGCCAACGACAACGGCAACTGCACCGGCGGGCTGACCTCAACGGGCTTCAATCTGTCGTCCGACGCGAGTTGCGCTTTTGGAGGTGCGACCGACCTCAACGCCACTCCGGCCTTGCTTGGCTCGCTCACCAATGGGCATCGGCCGCCCCTGGCCGGCAGCCTCGCGATTGATAGCGGAACCTGCGCGGTCAGCTCGGATGCGATTGCAGGACCGCGACCCGCTCCCGGATCTCCCTATTGCGACATCGGCGCGATCGAGGCGCAATTCGCGGCGGTGGATCTCTCCGCCGCCTTTCTGGCGGCGCCGACTCAAACCGTGCCCGCCCGCGTGATCTCGTATTCGGTGGAAATCAGCAATACGGGCAGCGCGCGCGCGTCAGTGTTTACCCTCACCCTTGGGCTGAACGCGCTTTATCAGGGTGTCGTGTCGACAACGGTGTCGCCTCCAGGAGTCGGGTTGACCCTGGTCAATTCCACGCCGGGACAAATCGTTTGGACCGGCGCGAACCTTGTCCAGGGAAGCCGGGTGATCGTCACAGTCGGCGGGGCCACCCCGTTGACGACCGCCAACGGCACGATGATTACATTGACCGCCCAGGTTGCGGCGGCCGGGGACGGCAATTCGTTGAACGATCTGGCTCTGGCGCCAACAACCGTCCGCACGCAACCGAACCTCGCCGTGGTTAAGTCGGTGGATGGCGCGACGGTCACCCCAGGGACGCGGATCACGTTTACGATCGCGTACACCAACTCCGGACAGGCGGCGGCTGGCGGCACGATAACCGACATCGTGCCGGTGACGCTGACCCAGGCGACAGCGACGTGGACGGGACCCTTGACGCCGATCAGCGGCACCCCTTTCGTCTGGGCGCTGGGCACGCTAGCGCCGGCGACGGGCGGGGTGATTACAGTCACCGGCGTCGTCAGCGCCGATGTGGGCAGCGATGCGAGTTTCACAAACACCGTCACGGGTCGCATGGCGGGCGATATCGTTTCAGACGACGACATCAGCTCGGCCCGCGCATCGGTCCAGGGCTGTTACGCGCGGGTCTTTGACGGCGCCAGCGACGGTCCGATTC
>JBKJQK010000017.1:0-6673 GCA_046594095.1 Anaerolineae bacterium
TCGCCCGCGACTGCGTCGAGATCATGTTCGCCGAGACCTGGGAGTAGGCTGGCCTGCAAGCAGGCCGCTAAGACCGATACTCCAGCCCATCCGGGCCGGCATCCACCAACACTTTGGCCGGCGGCGATTCAAGCGACAGCAAATAGTCGGTGAGCTTCTCGCGCACGAAGCGTTGCAGAATCCGCCGCAAGGGCCGGGCGCCCATCCCGACTTCCTTATTCTGGGCCAACAGCCACGCCCGCGCAGCTAGCGTCACCTCGAGTGCGATCCCGCGCTCGGCGGCCAGTTTGGCTTCCTTCCCCACCAGCAGATCCAGGATCCCGCGCATGACCGGGAGTGGCAGCGGGTTGAACAGGATGATGTCGTCCAGCCGGTTCAGAAACTCCGGCCGGAAAAACGATCGCACATCGTTCGTCGCCATCTCGCGGGCCGTTGTATTCAGGGCCGGATCCTCGAGGTTCCGCGGATCGTTCAGATAACTCGCGCCGATGTTGCTGGTTAACAGCACGACCGTTTCGGCAAAGTTTGCCAGCCGGCCCAGGCCATCGGTCAGGCGGCCTTCTTCCATGATCTGGAGCAGGATGTCGAGGATGCGCGGGTGGGCCTTCTCCACTTCATCAAAGAGCACGACCGAATACGGTTGCTTGATGACTTTCTCGGTGAGCTGGCCGCCGCTCTCGGAGCCGATGTAGCCCGGCGGCGATCCGATCAGCCGGTTGATCGTGTCGTCCTTCTGATATTCGGTCATGTCCAACGCAATGAGATTATTCTCGCTGCCGAACATGAACTCGGCCAGGGCCTTGGCCAGCTCGCTTTTGCCCACTCCGCTCGGTCCCAGGAACAGAAACGAGCCGATCGGGCGTTTGGGATCCTTGAGACCCACCCGGGCGGACTTGACCGCCCGGCTGACCGAACGCACAGCCTCGTCCTGGCCCAGGATGCGCAGCTTGAGCGCTTCTTCCATTTTTGCGAAACGCGCCCGCTCGTCGGCGCCGAGCTTGGTCACGGGGATGCCCGTCATCAGGCTGATGGCCAGGGTGACATCGTCGGCGCCGATTGGCGCGGCGTTGGCCGCCGCCGCCCCTGACTTGCGCAGCGCGCAGGCGCGGTGAAGGACCCGCACGGCCGCGCCGGGCAGCGCGTCGCCACTGATAAAGCGCCCGGCCAGCAGGGTGGCCTGTTTGACCCCGTCATCGCCGATCTTCAACCCATAATCGCGCTCGAACTGTGAGCGCATGACCGCAAGGGCTGCCTCGCTTTCCTTACCGGTCATGGGTGGAACGCGCAGGACGTGCGAGTGCTGGACGATCAGGGTATTCGGTTTGATCCGGTCGTTAAAGTCGGCGTCGGTCGTTGTGCCGATGATGACCGGCGCGGCGGACTCGCCCACAAACGCCTTGATCAGATCGCGGGCCGATGTTTCGGGCCGACCGCCGCTGGCGAAGAAGCGGTGGATGTTGGAGATGAAAACCGCGCCACCGGAAGCCTGGCGCAGAGCGACCTGCAGGGCCAGGGTCGGGTTGTCCAGCCAGGCCCCATCGCTGATCTCGATCACACTGGCGATGCCGGCCGGGCCTTTGCTCTCGGCGACCAGAAGGGCCATGGACTGGGCGAGGCTGCGCCGGCCGCTGCCGGGGGCGCCGGTCAGGATCACATGCCGGTCGTCGGCCAGGGCGAGTAGCGAGGCGAGATCGCGCAGCAAATCGTCGCGCATGAGCAGGGGCGGGGCCTGGCCCTTGCGGGCGGCGCTCACCCAGTCGTGGGTGGTTGCCGAGCGTGTGACAACGCCCTCGGCCATCAGGGCCGTGATCGCCGACGGGGTTACGCCCCGGTTCTGAAGCATCCCGGACGTGCTCACCCCCGGCTGGGCGAGGGCCACCAGCAGGTGCTCGGTGGCGATGTAAATCTCGCCGGTGGCCAGGGCGATGCTGCGGGCCTCGTCCAGAACGATGAGAGTCTCTTCGGTCAGGTCCGACACGACGTTTTGCGGGCTGACATAGGTGAAGTTGGCGCTCCGGGCAGTCCGGGTGCGGGCCTGCTTCTCGGCCTCAGCCTCAAGGTCCTTGAGCTTGAACCCGCGCTGGTCGGCCATCCGGGCCAGACCGCGGTAGGCGGTCGTCTCGGGCAGGCGCAGGGCCGCAACCAGGATGATCTCGGGCATGAGCGACGGCCGGCCCCACTGCCGCATCAGGTCTCCGGCGCGGTCGAGGACCAGGCGGGTATTGGAGTCGAGCAGATCGGTGTTGAGATTCGCCATACGGGTGTTTGATTGTAGCCGTGGCGCCTTCCGTCGCCTTCTTTCTCCCCTTCTTCTGTTGAACAAAATCGACGCAAGCGAACTATGCCCCGAAGGGAACCCGCAGGGCATGCAGATACCCGCCGTCGTCTTCGATCAAAGCCGTGAACGCGTCGAGGGTGATCGTCCAGTTGAAATCGCGCCCAGCGAGGTCGGCCATCAAGGGCCCGAGTTTCTCCGGCGTCAGGTCAAGTTGGGCGATCGTAATGTGGGGCACCCAGCGGTCGGGCGCGTAATACGGCAGGCTGCCCTCGGCCGCCGGCCCGCTGGCCGCCCATGCCCGGGCGTGGACCGCGCTGAGGGCCGGGCTCCGGGTCACGGCGATAGTGAGAACCGGCGCCGGCCCCGTGAAGACCCCCAGCCCGGCGGTTTGGATCTCGAACGCGCGACACGACTTCCCGACTGGCAGAAGGTTGGCTCCCAGCGTTGGCAAATCATAGCGCGCCGCGACGTGATGCGAGATATGCGGAAACGGCACCCGCTTGGCGACGGATGAAATGCCATGCCTGGCTTCGATTTCAACCCACAGCGCGCGCACGCGCGCGGTTGCTTCCGGGTCGAGCAGCGAGACAACCCCGTCCATCGCTTACAGCGTCTTCGTGACCTTGGTCAGCCCGCGGGGCGCATCGGTGCTGTAGCCGCGAGCCTCGGTCAGGCGCAGGGCCAGAAGTTGGCCGGGCACGATCGCGGCGATGGGCGACAGCCACTCGGGCATGCCGGCGGGCAGAGCCAGGCCTTCGTTGGCGGCGCCCAACGTCCCGGCATCATCCGAGATCGCGATGACCTGCGCGCCACGCGAACGCACCCTGGCGATGAACTCATTCTGGTTGGCCGTCAAGATGCCGGTCGGCGCGATGGCGATGACCCGATAGCGCTCGTCGAGGATGGCGATTGGGCCGTGCAAAAAATCGGCGCTGGAATACGGCTCGGCGTGGGTATAGGTCAGCTCTTTAAGTTTGATCGCCAATTCGTAGGCGGTGCAGTAATTGAACCCGCGCCCGACCACGACGCAGTCGTCGATTTCGCGCAGCCCCTGGGCGATTGTCCTGGCGGCCGCATCGGCCTTGAGAGCGGCTTCGATGTGGCCGGGCATCGCGTTCAGGTCGGCCTCGTTCAGGCCATCGCCGCCCAGCGCAACGGCCAGCATCGCCAACGCGCCCAGGCTGGTGGTGTACGACTTGGTCGCGGCCACGGCCTTCTCGGTCCCCGCGTGGAGGGGAATGACGTGGTCGCATACCCGGGCCATGGTTGAGTCGGCGACGTTGACCAGCGCGAGGGTGGGCGCGCCCTGGCGTTTGGCCTCCTCGAGGACGGCGATGATGTCGATCGATTCGCCGCTCTGGGAGATGCCGACGACCAGCGTGTCGCGCAGGCGGGGCGGTTTTTTGTAGAACGTGTAAAGCGAGGGCGTCGCAAGCGCGACCGGCAAGCCGAGGGCCGAGGCGAACAAATACTTGGCGTAGATGCCTGCGTTGTCGCTGGTCCCGCGCGCGGCGATGGTGATGTAGTTCAGGTCGAGCGCCTTGAGCCGCGCGGCAAGCTTCGCGACATTGGCCCGCTCGCCGTCGAGAAGCCGGGCGAAGGCTTGCGGTTGTTCGTGGATTTCGGACTCGAGGAGTGTTGACATGGCAGTGGGCAAATTGTACGCGCGAGGTATTTCGGAAGCGCCCACCACGGGCAACAATCCCAAAGGTTGCGGGATGCAGCATCCATTTCGTCCGTGAGATGGATCTTGACTTCGCCACGTACGCGTCATCACTCTCGAGCCGTCCCCGACTTCGCCACTTCCATCCCCGGGCGTGGCCAGGGGCTAACGTGACGTCGCGCCGTTGGCGCTCATGCGACGGTGCGGGTCACGAAAAAGCCCCCGAATGGGCGATCCGCGCGAGCCCTGGGCATCGCCCGGGGTATTCGTGACACGCATCACCTGGGCGTGGCGCGACACGTGTCCACGCCACGTACGCGTCATTACTCTCGAGCCGTCCCCGACATCGCCACTTCCACCCCCGGGCGATGCCCGGGGCTAACGTGACGTCGCGCCGTTGGCGCTCATGCGACGGTGCGGGTCACGAAGAAATTCCGAAACTGAATACAGCTCCGGCAACCGTTCGGGCTGGCACACGGTTGGGGACATGAGGCGGCAGTAGCTGCGGCACGGTCTCTCACGACCTGGGGTCGAGCGGCCTGCCGCATGTCAAATCGTTGGCAGACAAGGGTTGCCCCACTACAGCCTCATCGGCCAAAGCGTGAAGGGGGCAACCTCTTGACATTCAATACAGTTGGTTTGGGTTGACGCGCACCCACTTTGACGACTTCGCTTGCATCCATTACACTCCTGCCCAATGAATTTGACGCATGGAAACGCCATCCGCGCCGCGGTTCTCGGCGCGCCCGGACCGACTGAGCCCACATTGCGCGAAGCCGTCATGCGCCGTGCTTCGGAGGTCGCCGGCCTCGCGGCGCCAACCGCCGACCTCGCGATTCCCGCTGATCTCGCCCCATTGGTGGATAAGATACTGCTGAATGCCTACAAGGTCCTTGATCGCGACATCGAGGCGCAGCGTGCGGGTGGCCATACCGACGACGCGCTCTTCGATGTGGTCGTGTCCGCCGCGGCTGGCGCCGGGCTTGCCCGCCTCGAGCGCGGCCTGGAGCTGATGGACTGACATGCGCCTTCCTACGATCGATCAGAAGTCCCCGGTTCCGGCCGGCGCGCCCGATGTCGTCCGCGCGCTCGCCTACCGGCCCGAGTTGTTTGGGATGGCCTTCTCGAACGCCATCGACGCGCTGTTGCGCGGGCCATCGGATTGGAGCATCGGCGAGCGCGAGCTGTTCGCCGCCTTCGTCTCGCGCCAGAACAAATGCCCGTTCTGAACGACCACCCACGGCGCAATGGCGTCGGCCGCCCTCGGTGAGGGCGTTGTCCAGGCGGTGTTCGAAGACTGGCAAAGCGCGCCCGTGCGGGCACCGCTCCGGGCGATGCTCGGTTTCCTGCAGAAGCTGACCCTGGCCCCGGCCGAGGCGACCCGCGACGACATCGCCGCGTTGCGGGCGCTGGGGCTGAGCGACGCCACGATCTCGGATGCCATCCACATCTGCGGGATGTTCAATATGATCGTCCGGATCGCCGATACGCTTGGCTTTGACGTGCCCGAGCGGCTGGGTTCGGTCGAATACGGCGCGCAGGCGCTGAAGCGCGGCTACGCGCTATAGTGCGCGCCCCATGGCCCTCAGCGCGACGATCTACACCTACGACATCAACTTCAGCGACATCGATCGTGGCGTGTACGCTGCCATCCCGCTCAAGATCGCCCAGCATCCGGCCGAGTCAATGGATTACATGCTCACCCGGGTGCTGGCGTATTGCCTGGAATACACCCCCGAACTTCAGCCCTTTCTGGCTTTTGGCCGAAGTGTGGGCACCGTAGGCGGGGAAGAGCCGGCGGTCTGGGCCCGCGACTACACGGGCGCGATCAAGCTGTGGGTGGAGGTTGGCCTGCCCGACGCCGACAAACTCCACCGCGCGGCGAAAGTCTCGGAGCGGGTCGCCGTCTATACCCATCGCGATCCGCTGCAGCTCATGCGCATGCTGTCAGGCAAGAACATCTACCGCGCCGCCGAGATCCCGGTTATTGCGTTTGACAAGTCGTTCCTCGGCCAGCTTGCCGAGCGCCTCGGCCGGCGGGCCAGCATCGAGCTCAGCGTCAACGACCACCACCTGTATGTTGAGATCGAAGGCGTCACGAGCGAAGGCCGAGTTACGCAGCACATGATCGAATAATGGACAATGGACAATGGACAATGGACAATGGACAATGGACAATGGACAGTGGACAGTGGACAGTGGATATTGGATAACGTTTATAACCCCATTATCAATTGTCCATTGTCCATTAGCCGCCCTCCTCCGTCTCGGCCACCAGGTCGCGCTGCGCCTCCACATCGCCGCGGGCGAGGACCGCCCGGAGTTTGCGCCGGGCATATACGCTGATAAGCACAACGGCCGGAGTTGCGACGGCGAAAGCGAGATACGGCCCCATCGCCAGCACGGGCTGGGGGAGGGCGCGGTCGAGGTTGAGCAGGAGGAGGGCCAGCGACACCCACACTGTGACGGTGTTGGGGATTGCGTCCCCGGCGTGTAGCATGCCAAGCCCGCGCGAACGCGCGCCCCCAAATGGCCAGAACAGATTTGAGCCCATGTAGCCGAGTTGGTCCTCGAGCACGTGGGTGGCGTAGCCCAGCCCGCCGACCAGCCCGGCCAGCGGATCAAAGATCAGACCCAGCAGCAGGCCCAGGCCAAGCGCGATCACCAGTGAGTGAGTCCAGGCCCGATGCCAGGGGAGAAAGTCGATCGTCACTCCGCGCGGGCCGGGGCTG
>JBKJQK010000205.1:0-18177 GCA_046594095.1 Anaerolineae bacterium
CCTGCAAGCCGTCTCAAACACCTTCCCGGGTTTGACGACCGTCATCACCTATGGCGTGTCGTGGAAGCGCCAGCAGAACCCGGCCGAGGGCAACGATCTTTTTGCGATCTGCATCACGAACAAGCGCCCCGGCGATTGCGCGCTCAACCCCGAGACTGACAAGCCGCGCTTTTTCCTGATCGGCTCGATCCATGCCCGCGAACTGACAACGTCCGAGATGGTCTACCGCTTCATCGACGCGCTGACCAGCCAGTACGGCGTTGACGCGGATATCACGGCGTTGCTCGACGAGGCCGAGGTCTGGGCCGTGCCGGTCGTCAACCCGGATGGGCGGCAGATCGTCGAGCTGGGCGGAAGCGCCCCGTACACCCAGCGCAAGAACGCCAACACCAGCGGCGGCGCATGCGCCTATCCGCCGAACGCGGGCAGCCAGGCGGGCATCGATCTGAATCGCAACGCCAACTGGCGGTGGGGACTCGAAGGCGCCTCGACCTTTCCGTGCGACCTCACCTATCGCGGAACAAGCGCCGCGTCAGAACCCGAGGAACAGGCCCTCGAGATGCTGTTCAGCCAACTCTTCCGCGATCAGCGCGGTCCGGCCGACATCCAAGCCGCGCCGATCACGACCACCGGGGCCATGCTGACCTTGCACAGCTACAGCAACTACGTCTTGCTGCCGTGGGGCGACAGTGGCGGCCCCGCGCCAAACGACGGCGGCCTGCGCGCGCTGGCATTCCGCATGGGGTACTACAACTGGTTCAGGACCGGTCGGCCAGCCGAGATCCTGTATGGCGTCACCGGCGCAACCGACGACTTCACGTACGGCAGCTTCGGGATCGCCAGCTTCACCTGGGAAATCGGCAACGCAAGCGGCAGCGCCAACTATCCAACGTGTTCTGGCTTTAACCCCGCGTACGGCTGTCAAGACGCCCGCTTCTGGCCGGAGGCGCGCCAGGGTCTGATCTACGCCGCAAAGGCTGCCCGCCAACCGTACGCGCTCGCCCTCGGCCCGACGGTGTTGAGTGCCAGCATCGCGGGCGACTCGGTCCTTCCTGGCGCCACGTTCGCCGTCCAGGCCCGCCTGGCCGATGACGCGCTGAGCGGCGAACCGGGAAGCGTCGGCCGGCCGGCCAGCCAGGTGATTTCGGCTGTCGAAGCGTATGTCGACGTCCCGCCCTGGCGCGGTGGCGCGCCGGTGCCATTGGCCGCCCGGGACGGCGCGTTCGATCAGGTGAAGGAGACTGCACTGGGGACCGCCGCGGCGCCGACTTCCACAGGCCGTCATATGGTCTATGTGCGTGGACAGGACGCCGACGGGAACTGGGGCCCAGTCACCGCAGTGTGGCTGGTGGTCGATGATCACCTCGCGACGCCAACGCCCACCCCGAGCGGAACGCCGGCCACCCCCACCCCGACCTCAACACCGGCTGCCTGCATGGTCATTGCGGTGGCGACAACGGTCGTGATCACTGACAGCCTGAGCGTGATGAATTGCGCCTCCCTCGACGTCGTGGCGGAGACCCGCGTCGTGTCACTGGCAGTTCGACTCGGCGCCAGCCATCCGTACGTCGGCGATGTGCGGTTCCAGCTTCGCGCGCCCGACGGAACGGCCCTGACCCTCATGAATTTGCCCGGGCTTCCCGGGAGCGGTAATTCAGGTCAGCTCAACGCATCGTTTCCAATTACGTTCGCCGATGGCGCGCCGTATAGCGCCGAGGGGCTGGGCCAGGCCGGGGCCGTGGTTTGCCAGATCGACGGGCGCTGCCAGTTCGCGCCCGCCCCCGACGCAGATCCGTATAGCGATCTAAGTTCATTTTCCGGCTTCTCCGGGATGCAGGCGTCCGGCAGATGGCAGATGTGCGCGGCAGATCACTATCCGTATGACGTTGGCTCGTTGGCCAGCGCGGCCCTCTATGTGAACTGCGACGGGGCCAACCCCCCAACGCCGACAACGAGCCCGACCCCAACCGCGACACCCACACCGTCGACGACACCGACCCCAACCGCGACGCCATCGGCAACGCCCACATCAATCCCGCGAATCTACTATCTGCCTGCCGCGTGGCGCTAGGGAGGCGTCAACGAGCGCCAATTGCGCTTTGGGTAGAACAAGGGTTCTACTATACTGGCGCGCATCGCCCGAGGCGATTCGGATTCCAGATGTCAATTGCCGAGACCCTGGCCACCCTGCGCGCCGACCCCAACTTCATGCAGGACGTCACCGCCTGGGAGCGGGCGCCCGAGCAAGCGGCTCGGACAGCACCCTGGCCGGCGGCCTTGCGAGCCGAGATTTCAGAGTCGCTCCGGCGGCGCGGGATCGCGGCGCCCTACACCCATCAGTCAGCGGCGATCGCGGCCGCCCTGGCCGGCGAGAACGTGGCCGTGGTCGCCAGCGCGGCCGGCGGGAAATCGCTGTGCTTTCAGGCGCCGATTCTCCAGGCGCTTTTGGCCGATCCATCGGCGCGCGCGCTGATGCTGTTCCCGACGAAGGCCCTGGCCCAGGATCAGCTCACCAGCCTGGTCGCCCGAATGGCCGAATGCGCCGCGCCCGGCACAACGGCCGCCTATGACGGGGATACGCCCCAGGGCCAGCGGGCCGAGATGCGGCGCAACGGGCGGGTGATCGTCACCAATGCGGACATGCTCCATCTCGGAATTCTCCCCCAGCACACCAAATGGGCCGGCTTCTTCCGCAACCTGCGCATCGTCGTCATCGACGAGATGCACGCCTACCGGGGCGTGTTTGGCAGCCATGTGGCGAATGTGATTCGGCGCCTTCGGCGGTTGTGCGCGTTTTACGGGAGCGCGCCCATTTTCATTCTTGCGTCGGCGACCATCGCCAACGCGCGCGAGCACGCCGAACGCCTGATCGAAGCCCCCGTTACGCTGGTGGAAGACGATGGCAGCCCGCGCGGCGAGCGGAACGTCATTCTTGTCAACCCGCCCCTGATTGACGCCCTGAACGGGATCCGGCGGAGCGCGCAGTTCATCGCTCGCGACATTGCCGCCCGGCTGGTCAAGGATGGCCTGCAGACGATCTGTTTCGCCCGCTCGCGTCAGGACACCGAGGTCCTGCTGTCGTATCTGCGGGATTCGGTTACGCCAGGGATGCTAAAGGCTGGCCCCCGGCCGGGACCCGTCGTCGCAGGCTATCGCGGTGGCTATCTGGCCGAGGAGCGCCGGACGATCGAAGCCGGTTTGCGGCAGGGCAGCCTGCGGGCCGTCGTGGCGACGAATGCGCTCGAGCTGGGCATCGATATCGGAGAGTTGGATGCGTGCGTGATGCTTGGCTATCCCGGCAGCATCGCCAGCTTCTGGCAGCAGGCCGGGCGGGCCGGGCGGCGCCGAAACGCATCGCTGGCGGTGATGGTCTCGAGCGCGGTTGCGATCGATCAGTATCTGGCCGCCCATCCCGAGTATTTGTTCAAACAGTCGCCCGAGCACGCCCGGATCGCCCCGGACAATTTGGGTATCCTCGCTCCGCACGTCACCTGCGCGGCCTTTGAGTTGCCCTTCATGCGCGGCGACCGGTTTGGGCGGGCCTGGATCGACGACCTGCTCGACGCGCTCGTCGACGAGGGTCAGTTGCACGCCAGCCCGGCCGGCCTGGGACCGCTGGGCGGACAGCAGCCCGGGCTGGCGGGGCCGCGCGGGCAGCGGCCGCTTCTGGCCGACGGCGACACGCGCTACACCTGGGTGGGCGATGGCTACCCGGCCGAGGCGGTGGGCCTGCGCGGCGCCGCCGACCGGGTACTGATCACGGATGAGACCACGGGGGCGACCCTCGGCGAAACCGAGCGCGCGACCGCGGCAGCCCGGGCGCATCCCGGGGCAATCTATCTACATCAAGGCGAGCGCTTCATCATCACGAGTTTGGATTGGGAAAAAGGCGAGGCCCGGGCGCTGCCGGCGGCCGTCGACTACTACACCCAACCCAGCGCCAGGATTGAAGTGAGCGTTTTGCGCGAGTTCACCCCGCCCGCCGCAAACCGGTCCGCCCCGCCGCCAGGCGAGGGCGAGATCGAGGTCACCAGCAAGGTGATCCGTTACCGGCGCGTGCAATTCAACAGCCATCAGACCCTGGGTTGGGGCGACGTCGACTTGCCGGAGCAGCGCCTGACGACCGTTGGCTACTGGTTCAGCGTGCCCGACGCGCTGGCGCAGGCACTGGCACGGCGCGGTCTGCTCAAACTCCCGAACGACTACGGCCCAAACTGGGCCGAGCAGCGCAAAGCCGCCCGGGCGCGGGACGAATACGCCTGCGTCCGATGCGCCAAACCTGAGCCGGCCGATCGACAGCACGATGTGCATCACAAGCGGCCGTTCAGGCTATTCGGCTACTTCGTCGGCGACAACGACCATTATCTAAAGGCCAACGCGCTGGAAAACCTGGTGACGGTCTGCCCGGACTGCCATCGAATCATCGAGACGGCCGAGAGCGAGCGGACGGCGCTCGAGGCCCTCGGCTACTTGTTGGGCAACCTGGCCCCGCTGTTTGTCATGTGCGATCCGGCCGATCTGGCGGTCGTCACGGACAGCGACAGCCCGCATACCCATCTGCCCACAATTACGCTGTACGAGATGACGCCCGGCGGGGTGGGCTTTAGCGACGAGCTGATCCAGCGCCATCGCGAACTGCTGTTGATGGCCCGCCAGCGCATCGACGAATGCGACTGCCGGCGTGGGTGTCCGGCCTGCGTTGGTCCGGTTGACGAGGGCTCGGACCGCGATTTGAAGGCGGAGACGCGAACGTTTGTCGACGAGATGCTTCTGACAGGATAAACAGGACGGGCGCATCTATCCTGTCCATCCCGTTCATCGCGTCAAACAATCCACTTTGAAGCGGCAAGGTTATCGCCCGCCGCCAAGCGTGATCCGCAGGCCCTCGATCAGCGTCTGCCGATCGGCCGCGTTCAGCGCCGCAGCGGGGTGCAGGATGATGTAGTCCCTGGGCGGCATCTCGCCCTTGGTGATTGTTTCGGCCATCTCGCCAGCCACTCGGGCGGGCTGGCCCCGGAGCGCCTGGGACAGGTTGATCTCCCGCCGGCCTTCGGTCACGTTGCGAGCCAGAAGCCATGAGACGGGCGCGACATACGAATACGCCGGCCAGCCGATCAATTCCGCAAAACGTAAAATGCTGAAGGCCGAGGCCATCCTGCGGGTCGCCGCGGCTTGCAAGAAGACCCGCAAGATCTGTGGCATTTCGGGCGGCGTCGACATCTCGTTCTGGCTGCAGAACGGATTCCAGTTTGTGACGGCCTCCGGCGACAACGGCCTCATGTTGGAAGGATTAAAGTTGGCCCTCGATCTGGCCACGAAGAAGGCCCAGCTTCTCGCCGCCAGGCGACCGCACAACGAAAGGACCTAAGGTTCCGGAAGCGCCTTAGGTCCTTCTGCGCCCCTACCCGCAGACCCCGCGCAATGAACCTGGCGCGTCTTCCCCTACGGCAATATTCCCCGCGCCTGAAAGGCAGATCGGACGATCCGGGCGGTCGCATTGCCATATAGTCTTTGCCCCGCGGCCACCGTGCGCGTGGCAAGCTCGGCCATCGTGGTGCCTGGGAAGTCGAATTGCGCCTCAAGAATGAGCGTATCGGCTTTGACCGAATCGCCAAGGTTGTTGCGGATATCCCACAGCGCCCGCGACCAGATCATGCCATCGTGGTGAACTTCGCCGTTGAGATCCGCGGGGTAATGCAGGTCGCGATCGATCCGGCGCAGGCAGTGGACAGGCCCGGCCGTATACGAGACACTGTCCCAGTCTGCGATGCAAGCCGGGTCGGGCGTCGGCGCCAGTGCGCGCGAAACCGTCATGGCGAAATAGTCGGCAAAGCCCTCGCCAATCGCGCCGGACTCGTTCGAGACATAGAACGTCGCCGACTGCGAGAAATGGATCGCATGGCCGTACTCATGCAGAATCACCTCGGCGTCCTCGGCGTCGTCGACTCCGCCCTTGCCAAAGCGCAGCTCATCCTGTTTGTCGGTGGCGTACGAGTTGTCGACCCCGAGCTGGTTGAGGCGGATTTTCTGCTGGACCTTGTTGATGGGGCGGCGCGTCGTGCCGAAGCCGAGGCTCTGCAAATACTTCTGGGCTTCGGTCACCCAGTAGTAGCCCATGACCTGCTCAAAACGATCATCATTTCGGCCATAGACAAACGAGTTCGTGTCAGAGAAGGCCGGGTTCCCCGTCTCACTGCGCACGATCGCCCAGTCGCCTCTCAGATAGCCACTGCCATCCAGATTTGTAAGCGTCCTAATTCGATACGCCGGCTGCAGGGCGGCGTAATCGGCGTCCTTCTGATCGGTCAGCGACAGGTCCTGCAAGGTCGCGACGGGATTGGGCGCAAATACCTTGCCCGTACCGGTCGTTGTTCCCGGACCGGTATTTGCGGCCGACGTCGACGACGAATTGGCCAGCACCGCGCACAGGGCCGCCACAGCGGCGAGCCGCGGGATCGATTCGAGTTTCATATTACTCCTTCACCGGTATCCATTGGCCCGGCAAGGGCCGGAATTAAGCGCCCCAGATAGACAGAAGTATAGGCGCGAACGCGCGGTTTTGAGGCACAATCGACCCATGACCCACTCTTCCTCCGCCCGCCGCGTCGTCGACAATCACCACATCGACGCCCTTCACGCGCCCGGGCTGATCGACCTGCACTATGACCTGGGGATGGACCTGTACGAAAAGCGCCACACCCCGGGCGCGCTCCAGCGCGATTATCTCGCCGACATGCGGGCCGGTGGCATGGGCGTCGTGGCCGCGGCCATCTTCCTAGAAGACAAATACTTGCCCGAGATGGCCCTGCGCGTCGCGCTCGGCCAGATTTCCCGGATTCGGGCCGAAGCGGAAGCCGCCTCCGGAGATTTCGCCGTCTGCGCCACCTTTTCCGAAATCGAAGCGGCCCGGGCTGCCGGCAAGATCGCCCTGCTGATCACACTGGAGGGTGTCGAACCTCTCGGCGCCGATCCCGACCTGCTGCGGGTCTTCCACGCGCTCGGCGTGCGCGCGATCGGGCTGACCCATTTCCGGCGAAACATGGCGGGCGAGGGCGGGCTGATCGCCCCACGCGGATCATCGCCCCAGGGACTTACCGCGTTCGGGCGTTCCATGGTTGTCGAGTGCGAACGCCTGGGCATCCTGGTCGATTTCGCCCACATCAACCCGGCTGGCTTTGACGAAATTTTGGCGATCACGTCGCGCCCGCCCATCGTCAGCCACAGCAATGCGCGGAAATATTACGACATCGAGCGCAACATGAGCGACGATCAGATCCGGGCCATCGGCGCGCGCGGCGGGGTGATCGGCGTAAACTCGGTTCTGGTCAGCCCCACCCGCGAGGACGCCACCCTCGACCGGTATTGCGACCACGTGGACTACATGGTCGCGCTGGCCGGGATCGATTCAGTCGGGATCGGCTTCGACTTCTTCGAGCGCATTTACCAATCCCTTCCCGCCCGGGGAAAAGCCGGATTACCCGATATCCACTTTGTGCCCGGGCTCAGCCACCACGGCCACGCCCGCAACGTCACCGCCCGGCTCATCGAGCGCGGCTGGCGGGACGAGGACATCGCCAGATTCCTGCATGGCAACTGGCGGCGCGTGCTGGAGACGCTAAAGTAGCCTGGAGCTTGCCCAATTGATTGGCCACGACTGACGTCTCGGGGACCGAACCCCGTCGTCCTGGCGTCCTATAGTTTGGCAGGCGGCGTCTGACGCATCGCCTGATCGGCGGCACGATCCGCTTCCTGTTCCATCGGATCAGATGGCCCGCTTGCGTCAAGTTTGGCGGATGGTTCCGCGCGCGCTTGAGACTGCTGGACCGTGTGGGCGAGCTCGTGCGCCAGCAACCCCTGACCCGCCTCGGATTAAGGGGAATACTGCCCGGGCGCAAAGTGAATATCGCTTCCCTGGGTGTAAGCGAGACTCGCGGCAGCAGCGCCGGCCGAAGCGCCCCCACCGTGAACATGAAGATCGGGCGCAAATTGCCCCTGGCCGCTGAGCGCCCGGGCCGCGTCGGTCTAGGCTTGTTTTGCGATTCGGACAATCTCATTCGCAGTTCGCGCGCCTTCGGTGAGCGCCGCCGTGAGACGCTTCAAGCTCGGCATCACCGAGGCGTCCATTTCGGCGTAGAAGGCCTTTGCGCCCGGGCCGATCCAGTCGCCGCCCCGCAAAACGTCGGTCTGCGACGCTAGATTGCGGGTCATCCCCGAAGCCTCGTCGGCGCTGCTGGTGAACAGCTGGGCGATACGTTTCAAACCGTCGTAGTCGGCGCGAATGATAGTTGCGGGCATAGTGATAGCTGAGTTTGGTGATTTAACTTCTTCCCGGGAGTGACCCGAGCTTAACCGGGAATCGCGCCGAACCCTGTCAAAGACACCCTGGTATCTCTCATCAACGGTGCCGCCGGAGGCCGCGCGAAAAAGAAGTATACCGAAAACACCGATCCACGGGATGAGCGGGATCGGGCCAATTTGGACGAGACGCGATACCGTTGCCCTGGATCCAACGGGCGCCATCCGAGCGCAACCCCCGTCGCGCGAGTTCGAGTTGACGATATACTGCCCCCTTCCCAAACCGGGGTGATGATCTTTATGGATGCACGGGCCCAGGAGAGTGATATGCGTAGCGCGTCTTTACTTCGTTTGGTCGTTCTGCTGTTCTTCTTCGCGTTCACGCTCATGATCGCGCGGGCGGCCGAGGCGACGGACAGCCTGGCACCGGCCCATCCACAGGAATCAAAGTGGGAGGCGGCGCCACCCGCCCAATCCGAGCCGCAGCGTTCGGTGCAGGAGGCGGCGTCGGCCGCCGCCCCGGAGGCGCCCAGCGTCGTGAACTGCATTGGCACCCAGGCGTGCGACGGAATTGACCCGGCCATGGTCGGCAACGGCTCGTGCATCGGGAATTATTCGTGTTACCACGCCATCCCGATTTCTATCACCATTGGCAGCAACGCCTGCACCGACAGCAGCGCTTGCCAGGATACGCTGGACGACATCGGCGCGGGCTCCTGCCTGGGCGTCTCGTCCTGCCAGGGCGTAACGGGCGCCATCGGCGCGGGATCATGCAAAACCAATTTCGCCTGCCTGGTTGCCAGCGGGTCGATCGGGGCAGGGTCGTGCAACCTCGGACTCCAGAACTGCTACGGCTCCGGCCCTGTGGGGGACAATTCCTGCAACGATTCGAACGATAGCGCGTGCGCATCCGCGGTGGGACCGATTGGCAACAATGCCTGCAACGGCCTCGCGGCCTGCTACTCAACCGATGCGGCGATCGGCGGCGGGTCATGCAACGCGGTTTTTGGATGCTATTTGGCCACGAAGGCCATCGGCGCCGGGTCGTGCGATGGTCAAAGCGCGTGCCAAAGCGCAGCGCAAACCGTTGGCGACGACGCATGCAGCGGAACGACGGCCTGCTTTGGGGCGCTGGGCAGCATCGCTGCAAACGCGTGCAACAACACCAATGCGTGCGCAAGCGCCAAAGGATCCATCGGAGCCGGTTCATGCTCAGGGAGTGAAGGATGCCGCAACACGACCAACACCATCGGCGCGGGATCCTGCACCGCGGGCGACCGAGCCTGCTACGGCGTTAGCGGCGTCATCAGCGCGGCGTCCTGCAACGGATTCGAGGCGTGCTTCAGCGGCGATGGGGCCGTGAGCGCGGGATCGTGCGTTGGCTATCGCGCCTGCTACAACGAGGTCGGCCCGATTGCCGCCGGCTCGTGCCTGGGTTTTGAGCCCTGCAACGGCAATACCGGCTCGGTCGGGGCCGGATCGTGCAATAACACATATGCCTGCTACGCGACCGGCTCGATCGGGGCCGGATCGTGTGACGGCTATCGGGCATGCTTTACGTCTGGCGCCATCGCGGCCAGCGCATGCAATTCGGACTATGCCTGCGAAAGCGCCCTGGGGCCCATCCCGACGGGTTCGTGTGTTGGCTTCGCCTCATGCTACTGGGCCAGGCGTGTGATTGGGACGAGCGCGTGTGTTGGCACGGACGCATGCCGGGGTGTCGTTAACATTTCCACCGTCAGAGGCGCAATCGGCGCGAATGCATGCGCCGGAACCAGCGCATGCAACGGCGCCACCGGCGTCATCGCCGATACCGCCTGTCTGGGCGACAATGCCTGCAAAGACACTCGCGGTTCGATTGGCTCGCGCTCGTGTCTCTCCACCAACTCGTGCACCGGCATGATCAGCCATATTGGCGAGCTCTCCTGCAATAAGGCGTTGTCCTGCACGGGCGGCAGCCTGCTGGTATCCATCGGCAACCGGTCCTGCAACGGATTGGGCACATGCACCGGCGCGCTCTTCCCCATCGGCTCGCTCGCCTGCAACGGCGAGTTCATGTGCGTCGGCATCGCGTCGCCCGTGTTTGACTGCACCCGCAACTTGTCGCAGCCGCAGCTGTGCATCACCACCGCCACCCCAACCCCCACCCCGACCGCCACGCCGGCCGGGCCATCCGTGCCCTGCCAGGTTGCGAACATCCCCATCCCGGACAACGCGACGATCACCGACACGCTCACCATCCTCAGCGGCGGCACGATCTCCGACCTGAACGCCTATCTCGGCCTCATCCACCCCTACGTCGGCGACCTTCAGGTGACCCTGTCCCACTCGGGCACAAGCGTGATCCTGCTGAACCGGCCCGGCTCAAACGCGTGCTCAGGCGACGACATCGGCAACTTCTTCGATGACGAAGGCAACCGCAACGCCCAATCGCAGTGCCGTAACGATCCAAACTCAGCATATCCGGGGGGCGACCGGCTCGTCCCGGTCAATGCATTGAGCGCCTTCGACAATCAGAGCATGGTGGGTGACTGGCGCCTAACGGTCTCCGACAAGGCAGCGGGCAATACCGGGACGCTGGTGTCGTGGTGCGTGGCCGCCACGCCGAATACCACGCCGACGCCAACCAGCACGCCGACCCGAACACCGACCCCCAGCCCGACGCCATCTGACATCGCCCTGCCCTGCCACATTCCGAATATCGGCATCCCGGACAACAACGCGACCGGGGTCGGCGATTCGTTCGTCATCTCCAGCGGCCTGACGATCGGGGACCTGAGCGCCTACGTCCACATCCTGCATCCGTTTGTGAGTGATCTGAACATCACCCTGGAACACCTGAGCACCGGCACAAAGGCGACCCTGCTGAAGCGGGGGACCTATTGCAACGGCGACGACGTCGACAACACCTTCGATGACGGCGCTTCGATCGATCCTGAACAAGATTGCCGGGTCGACCCCAACTCGGCCTTTCCGCTGGGCGCGTCGCTGAAGCCGAACCGCGCGCTTGCCGTATTCTCCCGAGAGAGCTTCGGCGGGCTGTGGCGCATTACAGTATCCGACACGGCGGCCAGCGACGTCGGCACGCTGGTGTCGTGGTGCGTATTCGCCGATCCGTACTTTACTCCGACGCCGACGGCCACCCGCACACCGACGGCGACCTACACGGCGACTCCGACCAATACGCCGACGCCGACCCAGACGCCGACCTCCACGCCAACCTCAACGCCGACGCCGACCCAGACATCGACAAACCTGCCCACATCGACGTCAACTGCAACACCAACCAAAACGCCTACGCCGACCGCCACCCCGCCCGGCTTCATCGCAGGTTGTCTCTATCCGAACCTGGCGATCCCCGATGAGTCGACCGCCGGAATCACCGATACGTTCACGATCGCCGCCCCCGGCCTGGTGATGGAGCTGCGGGCTTACGTCAAGATTCAACATACTTACATCGGCGACCTGCAGGTCAGCCTGCAACACCTGGACACCGGCACCAATGTCACCCTGCTGACTGGATCGACCTGCAGCGGAAACGACCTGGACAATACTTTCTCGGACAACGGAATCAATGTGGCGCAGGGCAGTTGCCAGAACGATCCCAGCCTGGCCTACCTGCCGGGGACCGTGCTCGTCCCGGCCAGCCCACTCAGTGCCTTCAACGGCCAGACCCTGGCGGGCGACTGGCGGCTGAAGGTTGCCGACGTGTCACCCGAGGACACCGGCAGACTGTTGTCGTGGTGCATGGCGATCGTGCCGGCGCCCACCCCGACCCCGACCGCGACGCCGATCGTCTTCCGGATCAGCCTGCCGACAATGCTGCGCTAGGTGATCGACCGGTCATGCGAAAGGCCCTGCCGGCGAATCTGGCGGGGCCATTGCGCTGTCTTTGGGCCTCCCGCGGCAGCCCAAAAACAGCGCGACTGACGCCCGGTCCCGGATTTTCGGAAGCGGACGTTTCGGCCCGTGACATCGGCTGCCGGCCGGACCGCCAAAACCGCGCCACAAAGGGCGTGTCAGTCACCCGCCGGACCGGCCGCAGCGCGGCGCGATCCCATTCATCGGAGACGGAACATATGCGCTATATCGACACACATGCCCATCTCGGCCCCTGGCACGAGGAAATCTGGACGTTCACCCCGGAGCAGTTCGTCGCGTTGCAACAGCGGGCCGGAATTTCGCGCACGATCGTCACCTCGGCAGCCGCCCTGGCCGGCGAACTCGTTTACGGAAATGACTGGACCTTTGAGCAGGCCGAGCGGCTGGACCACTTGTTGGTGTGGCTGGTGCTCAATCCGCTTCGAGAGCGCGATTCGTTCGAGTTGCTGGCGCGCTACAAGGATCATCCGAAGATGGCCGGGGTCAAGCTTCATCCGGTGCTGCACCGCTATCCAGCCGACATCAAGGCCACTTTTCGGTTGCTTGAGCAGGTCGCTCCGCTGGGCTTCCCCGTGTTGTCGCATGGCGAGAACGAATCTTACGCGTCGCCGGCCCGGATGCGGCGCCTGGCCGAGGCCTTTCCCTCGCTCGCGATCATCACCGCCCACTTCGGGGCGGGCGGCGGCGGGCAGACGCACGAGGCCATCGACGCGATCCAGGACTGCGCAACGGGAAATCTATACACCGATATGGGCACCGGCCGGGCGATCCGGACCGGCATCATCGCCCAGATGGTCCGGGCGATTGGGGCCGAGCGGATTCTTTTCGGGACCGACTCGCCGCTGTATGAGCCGATGGCCTTCCCCACCCTGTTGATGGCAGCCGACATCAGCGACGCTGAGCGCGAGCTGATCGCGCACCAAAACGCCGAGCGGCTGATCCTGGCTCCGCGCGGGCTGAAGTAGGCCGTTGGGAAAATGGGCGCTACGGCCTATGCCTGGTCGATCATCGCAGCGCGCCGGGCCTTATATTCTTCGTCCGTGATCAGGCCCTCTTTGTGCGCGTCGGCCAGCTCCAGCAGGGATTCGGACAGGGTCTGTTCGGGGGCATGCGCGGCCGGCGCCACATTCGGCTCCGCGCCCAACTGACGCAGCGCCTCCTTGGCGTCCAGCATGGCCTTCTTGAACTTGAGCGGGTCCTGGATCTGCCGGAGCTTGTTCAGCCCAATATCGCTGCCGGTGAGGATCTCGAGGTCGCCGTAGCCCAGAATGCGCCCCCAGAACGATTGGTCCAGCACCACGTCGTTGATCTTGTCCAGCGATGAGTCGATGGTGTGCTTGTTGATCACCCCCTCGAGCTGGATGATCCGCCGGTTGGTCACGATGTATTGCTCGGCCGACCAGTGAACATAGGTCGGCAGAAACCACACGATCGGCACGATCAGCAGGGCGAAGGGCAAATAGCGCGTCACGCCCGTGATATCGGCCGGCAGCACCGTCGCCGCCACCACACTCGCGACCACGATGACGGCCACCATGAGCAGGCTGACCAGGAGCGCCACCCGCCACACGATCCAGTGCCGATGCCGGATTAACACGATGCGTTCATTTTCGCCCAAGAGTTCCTGCACGTAGCCCATGCCACCACCTCAAGCTTCATTGTAAGCGTGGGATGGGTTTTGCGCGTAGTAGGAATCCCGCGAGAAGGAAAGCGGCCAGAATGGCCAGACCCGCCGCGATGAAGAAATAGGTGGCGAAGCCAAACGCGTTTACCAGCACGCCGCCGATGGCCGCCGAACTCGCCCAGCCCAACCCGAGCCCAACCGTGGTCACCCCGGCGATGATGATCCGCCAATGCCCGGACACCAACTCCTGGCTCATGATGGTGCGGGCGGCGGTGGCGACCGCCGAAAGCAGGATGACGGCGATGTAAGCAGAGCTGGCCACCCACGACAACTGCGCCGCGGCCAGCAGGACCAGCACACTGCCGCTGGCGGCCGTGGCAAATAAGATCACCCGCGACGCGCCCAGCCGGCGCAGCAGAAGCGGCGCACTGAAAGCGCCGAGGATGGAAAAGAACTGGGCCACCCCAAACACCACCCCGATGTCGGCGGTCGGCATTTGGAGTTGGCGGTCGAGATAGACATTGAAGAAGCTGCGCACCGAACCTTCACTGGCGGTCACCAGGAACATCAGGCCGCCCCAGAAGAGCAACAGCGCAGTTGGCCGGCCGACCGATGAGACGGTCCCCGAGCCGGACTCGTCAGGTTGATCGCGCAAGCGGGTGAGGATCATGACGCTGATGCCGTGACAGATCGCCGTCAACGACAGGGCCGCCCGGAACGGCGCCGGGTCGGTGGCGGAGGCGCCCGACAGCGTGGTCAACGCGGTTGGCAAAATCCCGGCCACGATGCTGCCGATAAAGCCCATGATCGAGAACATGATCACCTGGGTCGAGAAGACCAGGTTCAACAAGTTTCGCGGCGCCGAGCGCATCATAAACGGGGCGCCATTCGAGCCGCCAAACGCGCCGCCGATCCAGAACACCATCCAGCCGAAAACGATGACCGGGGTCAGGAACTGGCGCGGGAAGAACTCCGCGCACAGCACGATCGCAAATCCCAGCCCATGCAGGCCATGCCAGAGATACAGCGCGGGGCGGGCGCCAAAGCGCCGGCCAAACGCGCCGGCCGGGAGGGCCACGATGGCCCAGACCAGTTGGCCAAAGCCAATCAGGGTGCCGATAAATTGCGCGTCGTAGCCCAGGCGCAGCAGATACAGGTTGAACAACACGGCCTGGATACCGAAGTAGCCGAATCCGCTCACCCCGAAGACAGCCAGCATGAGCCAGGTATTGCGGCCAAAGCCGCGCAGAACGCCCAGGGTGTTTGACATTACGGAGGGTATAGTATCGCGGATTCCCACGAAGACGGCAGGTCATGTGTCGCGAACGACCATGGCTCCCGCAAAGTCGTAATTCCGCGAACGCGCCCCACTGAGACTCCGCAGGCAAAATCCACCAGGGCGCGTGAGGAATCCCTGGAACCAATAGCGATGGCCAGGAAAATCGGGCCGCGCGCGTTTTGGCAGATACGCTCGCGCCCGGTGAAAGGCAACAGGGATTCCTCACGCGCCCATCTCGCACAAGCCTGCCAACGCGCGGTTGGCGCGTTCGGAATGACAGTCGCGAAAGTGCGGCACGCGCCGAATAGACGCGCTGCGCCGCGCACCGGGCCCGAGGGAATATGGCCGGGTGTTTTTGTAAAGCGAAATTTGGACCTTTCGCTAACCGAATTTTGGACCACCTGGGACTACCGAAGATGAGAACGCCTGCTCAGGCGCTGGAAGCCGACGTTCCTACGTAATAACTGCTAGCGTTGGATGTTGGTCACAAACGATGACACATCCCAACACGTCCTCGGCGATGTGACCCTGGATCCGTCCGGGCAGGTCGTGTTGAGATGGGCCGTGTTGGTGTAGATGGCAGGCTTGCCAAAGGAACCAGACAAATCAACGTTTGTTAGATTGGCGCGCAGGAGTACTGTTCAAGTTATACCGGCCACACGAAAATCAATCTGACTCAGATCGACGTTAGTTAGGTTAGCGTCGCTCATGTTGGTGCGGCACAGGTTGACGTTGGACAGGTTGGCGTTGGACAGATTGGCGTAGGACAGGTTGGCATTGCCCAGGTTGGCGGTGGTCACGTTGGCGTTGGGCAGGTAGGCGGAGGACAGGTTGGCGCCGGACAGGTCGGCGTTGGTCAGAGTGCAGCCGGACCAATCAACGCCAGCCGATGGCGCAGGCGTCACAGTGTAGTTTGGCGCCGGGCCAACAGTTGGGCAGGCTGTTGGCGCTTCAGGCTTGGCATTTAGGGGCGCTTGCGGCCGGGTGTCAGGCGTCACAAAGCCCAAGGACAATGTTGTCGCTGCGGTGAGAAGGATGCGCATCAGGTGTGGGGTGTTCATTCCACCAGCTTAGTCCAAACCTAAAACAGCGCTGTCCTAGCCGGAGCCACGATTCCGGGCGGCAAATGGTACGCGCGACACTCCCAGGTCATTGGCGTCCGCACGCTAATGACTCCCAGAAGTCGAGTTCAGACTCTAGTTCAGGTCACCTCACCGCTGTATCAGTGGCATTTGAACGTGCCTGACCGTCGCCCGGAAACTCGATTCTTGCATGTCGACTAGACCGTCGAGGTTGAACGCAATCGTCTGGTGATGTCGACGTCGTTTCGAGTTGAAACACGTTGACAAACACAGCCTGCAATTTTGCTCTTCATGTGGGTCACCTGATGCCTTCAACCCTCATTGAAGTTGGCACCACTTTAGGTGGGTAAACCACTGGTCCGCTGCTTCTTACTTGGAGAGACGGGCGCGACAAATAACACCGCGCCCGTCTCGGGAAATCTCGCAGATGGCCGAACGCAACTCAACCATTCATCGCGAACCCGCCTGAGACCATTCAGCCTTTCGGCTTTGCATAAATGGCGCCACCTCGGAAGTCGATGCCGACCACAGGCTCATCGCCCACTACCCACGCGTCGTGGCCAGGCGGAATCACTCCTACATCGCCTGGTCCGAACTCTACTTCGGACCCGTCGTCCATCCGCACTCCCATTCGCCCGGAGATGACATAGGTGAGGTGGAGCACTTGGCAACTGTCGGTTTTTACAATTGGTTTGATGGACTCCGACCAGCGCCACCCTGGCTCAAAAGTCGTGCGCATTGGTTGGAGATCATCGAAGTTCACGATCTCGACCTTACCCTTGGCGATAGGCCGTGTTTCATCAGGGGCATTGAAGTTCTTCTTAATTATGTGAGCCATTTGGCACCTCCAATTTGATGACAAATTAAATCTGATGCGTCGTCACTCTGGCGTATACCACAGTGACCCTTCACCGGTTGCAATCAAATTTACCTACTGATACGAATATCACCTCCTCTCGTTGCCCTGCGCAATCTGCCTGCGTCCTGCATAGGACGAAAGCGGATGCTCGAAGAACTGGAGGCTCATGTCGGCTCAACCGCGCCGCGCACGGCCACCTCGATCTTCGCGACATCGATCTTCTGCATCTCCATCATCGCCTCGAACGCGCGCTTCGCCACATCGCCGCCCTTGGCCATTGCCTCAGTCAGGACGCGCGGCGTGATCTGCCACGACAGACCCCATTTGTCCTTGCACCAGCCGCACGCGCTCTCCGCGCCGCCGTTGCCGACGATCGCATTCCAATAACGGTCGGTCTCCTCTTGGTCGTCGGTGGCGATCTGAAAGGAAAATGCTTCGCTTTGCTTGAACGTGTCCCCGCCGTTGAGGCCAAGGCACGGGACGCCGCACACCGTGAAGTCGACCGTCAGGACGTCACCCGCCTTGCCGCCTGGAAAGTCGGACGGCGCTCGGTGCACCGCGCCGACCGTGCTGTCGGGAAAGGTCCGCGCGTAAAAGCGCGCCGCTTCTTCCGCATCATGGTCATACCACAGGCAGATCGTGTTCTTCCTCATCGTTACTCTCCTCGTAGACTGCTTGAGTTTCGCATGTTTCTACTCCAGCCGCCGAACTTCAATTCTGCCACATAAATACTTCTGATCCGTTGGAGTTCAGCGATTTCCACAGATGTAGCGAATAAGTTCGCCGGATTGGCACTTCGCCAACATCTGAGTGATGTACGTTTCTGGAGGATTCTTAGCTGACGCAAGGGCATGATTTGGGGAGGATAATTTAATGAGGTCACTCGACATAGGACGTCAGAGCCCTGGGAGGCTCCGAATTTGAGTCTGGACCGTAACCGGGTATGTCCCGTACAACTCCGTGATGACGAGAGCGAGGCGGCCGCGGCGCAGCTCCTGGCTCACGAGAAGCAGGCCGACGAGGTTCGCCGAATTCTGATCGACGAACTGACCAACACCTTCGTCACCCCCGATGACCGCGAGGACATCTTCACCCTGTCGCGCGCCATCGACGATGTGCTGGATTATGCGTATAGCACCGTGACCGAAATGCGGCT
>JBKJQK010000219.1:0-6402 GCA_046594095.1 Anaerolineae bacterium
GTAAAGGCGCATCCACCGAAAGAACGCCTCATCGCCCGTCGCGCGGCGGATACTGTCGAAGAAGATCGGACCCTTGCCATACACAAACGCGCCATAGGTGGCCGGGTTATACATGCCTGAGGGAAGACCAGATGGCTGGTCCGGATGGTTTTGCAGGATGGCCGCATAACGACCGTAATAGTCGCTGTTCCGGTTGGCCAGCGCATAGGCGGCGCCCCGGGTGTCCTCGAAGTAGAGGGTGAGCGAGTAGTTGGCGAGCGCCTCGTCGAGCCAGGGTTCATTGATTGGATCGCTGCCTACCAGTCCGTACCACCACTGGTGGGCGACCTCGTGAGCGACGATCCATTCGAAGTAGGGCGCCTCCGGGGCGTCATAGAGCGAGTCGGTCACACCGGCGAGCATCGAATACTCCATCCCGCCGATCGTGGTTGGCGATTCGTATACCTTCAAGATGCGAAAGGGATAAGGCCCAAAGCGCTTCTCGTAGGTGAGCAAGGCGTCAGTTGCCATGCGCAGGGCCAGCGTCGCTCCGCGCATGCGGCTGGGCGTGGCGTAGCTCTCCACCGTGACGTCGCCGCCGGCCAGGCGAGCCACGCCGGCGACCCGGTCGAAGCGCCCCAGCGTGAGGGCGAATTCGCGGATCGGGCCGGCCACGCACGCGACGCGTTGGCGATCAGAGCGCGAAGCCGCTCCCCGGGCGCATATTCCGGGCGCGACCACGACGAGATCGGCCCCCGTTTCGACGTCGGCCATGAACCAGGCCGCCTCGCCCAGCACAATATCGCCCACCGCCGGCGCGGCCGAGATCAGCCAGGCGCCGCCGCGACGGGCCGGGATCTCAGCGTAGGCGCTCGGCAGGGCCAGTGTGCCGTTTACGCGCCCAAAGGCGCGATAGCCGGTTGTCGGGTTTTCGGCAACCTGGATCGTGAAGGCGAGCGAGAGGGTGAGGGCGGCCCGCGGCGCCAGCGGCGACGCCAGCGGGATGCTGATCACCGACGTGTCGATCACAGGCGCCTGGTTGTCAGCGCTGCGCAAGGTGATCGGCACGGTAGGGGCCGGCAGACCATTGACTTCGAGTCGGGTCAGCCGCATCGCGCTGGCCATGTTGGCGGTGTTGGGGTACAGCCGGATCAGGATTTCGGCCAGCGGCTCCGTCTCCCGATTGGTATAGCGGGTCACCTGGGTGCCGGTCACAACCCGCCGGTCAGGGCTGATGTCAAACGTTATCGCATAGCGAGGCGAATCCACGAGCGGGCGGAGGTCTCCGGTCTGGGAGGGCAGCAGGGCGGCGGTCAGATTACCCAGGGTGTTGCTGGCGGCCTGCTCCCCCTGGCTCGCGTTGGGGGTCACTTCGACCGCCGCAACGGGCACAGGCTGAGCCTGGATGGCGGCCGTCAGCGGAATTTCGATCGCCGTCGCCGGCGACGCCACTGCCGCGATCGGGACAAGTGGGTTGGCCGGCGCGATGGCGACCCGGGACGTGGCGCCAAAACAGAGGGCCAGGGTCAGCGCAGCCGCGATCGCCCGCCTAGTCGAGGCCGAAGTTTTCCGCATTTGAGCGAGTGTACCTGCCGCGACGGCGGACGCGTTCAATCTAAGTGGGTCGTCCTAAGTTCTTGATACCCTTCGTAAAAGTCCGGCGTCAGCCATCGCCAAATCACAGACCTGTCGCGTGCACTTAACCGAAGAATGAAGAACCAGGGAGAACCGAAGTACCCGGGATTCCTGATCTTCCATAAGCTTCCGTTCTTCGTTCTTCTGTTGACCAGCCGCCGATGGTCCAAGGTTCAATGGGCTCGACAGCTTTTGTCGCGGCGTTCGATCGTCAAGAAGTTCTGGCAATTCACTTAGTCGGTCCGTGAGATTCGTCCCGCGGGCCCGCGTCATTACGTTCCGTCCCTGACCAATAGGATGATCAGGCCGAAAACAAAAGAGAGCCAGTCACTTTTTGGGTGACTGGCTCTCCAACGTTCAGTGTTGACATCCGGCGGTCCGCCGACAGCGGTCCGTCGTCAGTCGTCTAGCGCCGCTCGAAACGGCCGCCACGCTCGGGACCGCGATCGCCGCCGCCGCTGCGCCCGCCCCGGTCTCCGCCCCGGTCTCCACCGCGATCACGGCGCGGGCCGCTCGGGCGATCGGCTTCCTGGGCCTCGGCCAGAGTCCAGCCCTCGAGCACCGCCCGGCGGCTGAGGCGGATCTTGCCGCCCTCATTGTTGGTGACCATCACGGTCACTTCCTGGCCCATGCTGATCTCATCTTCGACCCGCCGAAGGGGATGATCCGCCAGCTGCGAGATGTGGACCATGCCATCGACCCGCGGCATGATTTCGATAAAGGCGCCGAAGTCGGTGATCCGGACGACTTTGCCGGTGTAGACCTCGCCCGGCTTGACCTCGCCCACCATCCCCATGATGATGTCGCGGGCCCGCTCAGCGGCGGGGCCGTCGGCCGAGGAGATGAACACGCGCCCATCATCCTGGATGTCGACCTTGGCCCCGGTCTGCTCCTGAATGCCGCGGACGGTTTTCCCGCCTGGCCCGATGATCATGCCGAGTTTCTCGGGATCAACCCGGACGATCAGCATGCGCGGCGCGTGCGGCTTAAGATTCGTCCGCGGCTCGCCGATGACTTCGAGCATCCGCTGCATGATCGCCGCGCGGCCTTCGTTGGCCTGGGCGAGCGCGCGTTCGAGCACCTCGGTCGTCAGACCGGTGATCTTGATGTCCATCTGCAGGGCGGTAATGCCCTTGGATGTGCCGGCGACTTTGAAGTCCATGTCGCCCATGTGATCTTCGAGACCCTGGATGTCGCTCAGAATCTGGTAGCCATCCTTCAGCCCGCCCGGGGCCGAGATCAGGCCCATCGCAATTCCGGCAACTGGGGCCTTGAGCGGCACCCCGGCGTCCATCATCGACAGGGTGCTTCCGCACACGCTGCCCATGCTGGTGCTACCGTTGGAAGACAGGGCCTCGCTGACGATGCGCATCACGTACGGGAACGCATCCTCATCCGGCAGAACCGGAATCAGCGCGCGCTCGGCAAGGGCGCCATGGCCCACTTCGCGCCGGCTGGTCCCGCGCAGGACCTTTGTTTCGCCCGTGGTGTACGGAGGAAAGTTATAGGCGTGCATGTAGCGCTTTTCTTTGTTCGGGTTCAGCCCGTCCAACTGCTGCGCGTCCATGCTGCTGCCCAGGGTGACAATGCTGAGAATCTGGGTCTCGCCGCGGGTGAACAGGCCTGCGCCATGGGCGCGCGGGGCGAGATGATCGCCGACCTCGACCCAGATGGGCCGGATCTGCTTCGGGGTGCGCCCGTCGGGGCGGATGCCGTCACGCAGAATGCGGTTGCGAACCGAATCGCTTGTGACGTCTTTGATGACCTGGTGCAGCTCGTCGGCGTTGACGTCGCCGATGCTCTGCATCTCGGCCAAAACTTCCCCTTCGATCGCGTCAAGGAGGGCCTGGCGCCCGGTCTTGTCTTCGGCGCCCTCAAGAACGTCGGCCACCCGGGTGCCCACGGCGGCCCGAACCTTGTCGTTGAAGTCGGCGTTCTGGCCGAACTTGGTGTAGGTCGACAAGGACTTGCCCAACTCGGCGCGCATGCGCTCCTGGATCGCGACGATCTCCTGGATGGCCGCATGGCCTTCCTTGAGCGCGCGAACCATCGTGGCTTCATCCACTTCGTTGGCGCCGCATTCGACCATCACGATGGCGTCGCGCGTGCCGGCCATGCGCAGGTCGAGGTCACTGTAGGCCATTTCGGGGATGGTCGGATTGAAGACCAGCTCACCGTTGATCAGGCCGACCCGCACCGCCCCGACCGGGGTGGTGAACGGCACGTTACTGATGATCAGCGCCGCGCTGGCGGCGTTGACGGACAGGATGTCGATGTCGTTGACCTGATCGTGCGAGAGGGCGGTCACGATGACTTGAACATCATTGCGCAGGTCATCCGGAAACAACGGCCGCATCGGGCGGTCGATCAGGCGCGCGATCAGGATGCCCGACTCGGCCGGACGCCCTTCGCGGCGGAAGAAGCTGCCCGGGATGCGGCCAGCCGCGTACAGGCGCTCCTCGAAGTCGACACTGAGGGGGAAGAAGTCGATGCCCTGGCGGACCGACTTGGACATGGTTGCGGTGGCGATGACCATCGTGTCGCCGAGGCGGGCGGTCACCGCGCCACCAGCCAGCCCGGCCAGCCGGCCGGTCTCGAAAGTGATGTCCTTGTCGCCCACGCGGGCGGTGTAACTGTGGTTTTCTGGCTTGTTGGGCGGAAGAACCAGCGTCTTGTCTTTGTTCGGATCGTATGCCATTTGTGCTTTCTCCGTGTGTGTGCGCGCTGCCACGCCGGCGCCGCGCGGCGGCAAAACCGCGGCGGCGCGCCTAAAGCGCGGGCGCAATCGAAAAACTGGGGCGATGAGTTTCGCGCCGTGGAACGTTAGAGGTAAGAGGCAAAACCGCGCGCCGCCGCGGGACTTCCGCCGCCCGTGGGCTTGCCTCTTACATCTAAAACGTCTTCCGCGCTGGCGCTCGTCAAGCCGCGGCACTTTCGGGCCGGGGCATTCGCCTCCTTGATAAAGCGAAAGACCCCTGAAAAAGCCGCTTGCCGGCGAGCTCTCAGAGGTCCTCCGTCCTATTTCATCCTGAGTCGGCCGAACCTACTTGCGCAGGCCGAGCTTGACCAGCAGATCCCGGTATTTGGGCGGATCCTGGGCCATCAGATACTTCAACAACCGGCGGCGCTGACCGACCATGTTGATCAACCCATGGCGGCAATGGTGATCGTGGCGATGCGCCTTTAGGTGTATCTCGTTGAGCTGGTTGATCCGTTCGGTCAGCAACGCGATCTGGACCTCAGTCCCGCCCGTGTTGCCGGGCCGCTCGCCGAACTTTTCGACGATGCCCGCAGTCTGTTCCTTTGTGAGAGCCATTCTTTTTCCTTCCTTTGGATATGTAATTTGATGCGTTTGTAAGGCAGTTCCGCTCCAAGGCGCAGAAAGATGGCACTATCCATCCACAGCCGGGACACCCCCGCGCCGTCCGTCACGCATCACTAAGCCAAACATTTTACCACTCGCCTCGTATACGTGTTATGTCGGGTCGTGAGCTTTGGCGCCGCCGCAATCTTGTTACTTGTCGAGCAGCTTATCCGTCAACTTCTCGTTTTCTTGCGCGGCGATCCCAAGGGACACAGCGACGGCGGGCGTAATGTTATGTTGATTGGCCGCCCCTTTCTTACCTTCGGATCCAACCTTCTTGAAGTGCATCTTCGAGGGATACCAGGACTGGCCTGATTTTCGCCAATGGATATGGACCTCACCCACCGTCGGGTCTAAAGAGAAGGTGTAGGTTCGGCTGTAGGTTTCCACGCCATCCTCAAGCTCCAGGGTGACGGGATCTTCACCGCCTTTCCTCTTGGCGCTGGTCTCCACGACCGACTTGGACAACTCCTTGTAGTACTTCACAAAGACCTGGGTGGGGTTGCTCTTTTCCAGCCAGGCGGCAACAACCGCGGCTTTCGCCTCAGCGGCTTCCGCCTCCGCCTTTTTCACGCCAGCGGTTTCCTGCGCCTCCCGGATCGCGCGATATTGCGGGTTGTTCCTTCGCTTGTATTCTTGCTGAAGCTGACCCGCGTCGCCATGTTCATTCGCGTTCATGACGGCCTTGCAGTCTTTCACGAAAGGCCATTGCGGAGACGCGTTGGCAGGCTTAGCCTTGTCGAGCGCCGCAATCAGGACTTCCATTCGCGCATCGGCGATTTGGCGCTGTATGACCGCCGCGGCCGTGGAATGGGTAATGGCGAATTTTCCCTGCAAGGGTTTCGCATCATCGCCGGCGTGGCCTTGCGCGGGCTCAGACTCATTGTGAAGCCGTGTTTCTTCTTCCGGCCCCTCGCGCTGGGTGGCGCTATCCATCGCCTTAGCCCCCATCACGTTCGCCTCACGCTCCAAACCCGCGTCATCATTGACCGGAACGCCTTCCTTCAACTGGATTGTCGGCTTCACGCGGCCCTGCGCCTGCTGGACGACGTGCCAGGCCTCGTGCGGCAAGTGACGTTCCTGGCCGGGTGCGACATGAATGGCGCTGCCCTGGGCGTAAGCCAAGGCATTGAGTTGAGCGGGCCGGGATGAGTTGTAGTGGACGGCGACGTCGTCCATCGACACGCCGGACAGGGATTCGATGCCGGTCCTGAGGACGCCGGGCAGGCCGACGCCGACGGAGCGCACATCGAAAGGCGCGCTGGCCGCGCGGGGCTGGCCCGGGTAGGCCGGCCCCGCACGCTCCTCGTTCAACTCCCGCCGGCCCCTCTGGATGACCGGCGAGGCATTCGAAATGGCACGGGTTGGGTCAACGACGGCTCTGTCGGCCGGACCCGTGCCGAGCAGCCTGGTGGTGGCGCGAT
>JBKJQK010000328.1:0-9544 GCA_046594095.1 Anaerolineae bacterium
TGCGCGCTCGAACCGCGGGGCTGTCACCCGCCTCTTCCAGGATGGCCCGCTCGCGGGCGGCCCGGGCTTCCAGCTCTTCCCAGGCCGAACGGATCTCGCCCTCATCATCCAGAACAAGCAGCCCGTCCGGGCCAAGGTGATCGATCGCGATCGCCGGGGCGGGCGCGGGGGCCGGCAGATCGAGGGGCGTGATCGCGATCCGGTCGATGGTCTCGCCGCTGCGTTGGGTGCCGGGGTCGAACCAGCGAATCGACTCGACCTGATCGCCGAACAGTTCGATCCGGGCCGGCAGCACGTACGTCGGCGACCACACATCGATGATGCCGCCTCGCCGGCTGAACAGGCCAACCCGATCGACCACCGGACCGCTCTCGTAGCCGGCTGAAATCCATTGGGCGAGCATGGCCTCGAGGGCCAGATCCATGTCCCGCCGGATGAAGCGCGTGCCGGCCGCGAACTGTGACGGGGCGAGGGTGGGATGCATCAGCGCGCGCGGGCTGGCCACGACCAGCGGTGGCGCGCTGGCGCCCCGGGTGAGCGGGCTGAGCCGGGCCAGGGCCGAAGCGCGCTGGGTGACCACATCGGTGACGGGTGGAACCGCGTCATAGAACGACGTATTGGGCTCGACCAGCCGGATCAGGGCCATCGACTCCGCGATCGCGGGACCCCGCAGCGCGCGGACGGCGTCGGCGGCCTGGCGCGAACCCTCGACCGATGAGGTGACATAGACCATCGGGCGCTGCGTCTCTTGCCACAGCGCGGCGACGGCCAGTGGGCGGACCGCTCGGGGCAGCTCGAGGGCGGCCGCGCGTCCGCCCGACGTGACCGCCTCCACGAGACTCTGAAATGGGGCAAGGTTCTCAAGCCAATCGAGAAGGGGCTGCATTGACATAATATTCCGAAATCGTCTTTGGCCGCAACCGGGAAGCTTGGTTTTGGACGTCCCCGGAAAGTGGAATTGTAGCTTCTCGGCGGTTGACTATAATGCTCACAATGTTCTCGAGCCGGTGGCTCGAGTTGGACGGATTCGATGGCAGGCACGATTACCGCGCTCAAAGCGCAGACACGCGTAAAAGGGCGGGTAAATGTGTACTTGAACGAGGAGTATGCGTTTAGCCTCGCTTTGATCCACGCCCTCTGGCTGAAGGTCGGGCAAACGTTAAACGACAGTGAAATCGCTGGGCTGCAGGCTGCCGACACGCTGGAGCAGGCCAAGCAGCGCGTGGTCGGTCTGTTGGAGTATCGTCCAAGGACCGTGCGCGAAGTTCGGCAACGGCTGAAACGCGCCGGGGTGGACGAGGCAACGATAGACGAAGTTGTCGATCAGTTGCGAGCGGCCGGGTTGCTGGACGACAAGGCCTTTGCGGAGGCCTGGGTCGAAAGCCGCCTGCGAGCGCACCCGCGCGGGAAGCGGATGCTGGCCTGGGAGTTACGCCAGAAAGGCGCTGATCCCGAGGCGATCGAGGCATCGCTTGCGGCGGTCGATGACGAAGCGGCAGCGCTGGCAGCGGCCCAGAAGCGGCTACCCAGACTGGCAGGGTTTGCGCCGGCCGACCGCCGGCGAAAGCTGATCGAGTTTCTCGGCCGGAGCGGTTTCACCTACGCCATCATCGAAGACGTCCTTGGGAAATTGGACCTGACAGCCGACGAGGCTGCAGAGTAATGCAAGGACGCGACTCATGGATAGCACCCCTTTGGGGATTTTGATCGGTCTGATTGTTGGCCTGTTGATCGGCGCGATCGGCATAAGTTATGCGTATCGGACGGGCCGAAAACAAGCTCAGGATGCGGGCACGGTGCTTCGCACTGAGGCCGAAAAAACGCTGACCGAAGCGCAGGCAAAATCACGCGAATTGCTCGTCCAGGCCAAGGACGAGTCAATCAAGGTGCGCGACTCGGCCGAATCCGAGTTTAAGGAGCGCCGGGCCGAGATCCAGCGCGAGGAAGAGCGCCAGGTCCGCCGCCGCACCGATCTCGAGGCCCAGCGCGAGAAGCTGGACCTGCGCAACAAGACCGCCGACAAGCGCCAGCAGCAACTGGATAAGCTCGCCCAGGACGTTGAAAAGCTGCAGGCCGAGCGGGTGACAGCGCTCGAACGCGCGGCCGCGATGACGCGCGAGGATGCCCGCAATGAATTGATCGGGGCCGTGCGCGAGGAAACCCGCGGGGATATGGCCCGCGTCATCCGGGAGGTCGAGGCTCAGGCCAAGGAGACCGCCGATGTCAAGGCCCGCAAGATCGTCATCGAGACGATGCAGCGCGTCGCCACCGACACCGTGGCCGAGAAAGCCGTGACCACCGTCGCGATTCCCAGCGAAGAAGTCAAGGGCCGCATCATCGGCCGAAACGGGCGCAACGTGCAGTCGTTCGAGCAGGCGGCCGGCGTGGACGTCATCGTCGACGACAGCCCCGACGCGGTTACGATCGCCTGCTTTGACCCGGTTCGGCGCGAGATCGCCCGGCGCGCCCTGGATGCGCTCGTACGGGATGGCCGCATCCAGCCGCAGCGAATCGAGAAGACGCTCGAAGACGCGCGCCGCGACGTCGAGCGGATCATGTGGGATGAGGGCGAACGGGCCACAGTTGAGGCCGGTGTACCCAACCTGCCGACCGAGATCATCAAGACCCTTGGCCGTCTGAAGTACCGCACCAGCTACGGCCAGAATCAGCTCTATCACTCGGTCGAATCGGCTCGACTGGCGGGCCTGCTCGCTTCGGAGTTCAAGGCCGACGTCAAGATCGCCAAGATGGGCGGTTTGTTGCACGACATCGGCAAGGCCCTTGACCGCGAGAACGAAGGCACCCACGTTCAGTTGGGCGTGGAACTGCTGAAGCGCTTCAACATCAGCCCCAAGGTCGTGCATTGCGTTGAATCGCATCACCACGACGTCGCCCAGGAAAGCCTCGAGGCCGTCATCGTGGAGATCGCCGACGCCATAAGCGGTTCGCGCCCGGGCGCCCGCCGCGAGTCCCTCGAGAACTACGTCAAGCGGGTGCGCAACCTGGAGGACACAGCCCGGGCATTCCCCGGCGTGGCGGAGTGCTTCGCCGTTCAGGCGGGCCGCGAGTTGCGCATCATCGTCCGCCCCGAGCAGATCGACGACCTGGCCTGCATCCAGCTCAGCCGCGATATCGCCAAGCGGATCGAGGAGACGATGGAGTACCCCGGCCAGATCAAAGTCACCGTTGTGCGCGAGACCCGGGTGGTCGAGTACGCCAAGTAGGGCAGCATCTCAATGGGCCTTCTCGCCCGGCTTCAAGCCGCTCTTCCCGAAACGACCGCGCTTCTCGAGCGCCTCGTCGCGCTCGAGTCGCCGACTCACGATAAGGCTGCCGTCGACGCGGTTGGGGCGCTGCTGGGTTCCCGGCTCACGGAATTAGGCGCATACGTTCACGTCTTCACGCAGCCGGTGACCGGTGACCACGTCCTGGGCGTGTTCAACGCCGGGGCGGGTTCGCCGCTGATCATGCTCATGCACATGGATACCGTCCACCCGCTCGGGTCGCTGTTGTCGGGTATGCCAATCCGCCGGTTAGACGGCCGGCTCTATGGCCCGGGCGTCTACGACATGAAGGCGAGCCACGCCATCGCCCTTTCGGCGTTGTCGGCGTTGCGGGCTGAGGGTGCATTTCCGCTGCGCGAAATCCGGGTGTTGTTTACGGCCGATGAGGAGACGGGCAGCAAGACCTCCCGGCAGCTCATCGAGGACCAGTCTCGCGATTGCATCCTGGCGATGGTGATGGAGCCGGCCCTCCCCGACGGGCGCCTTAAGTCCGCCCGCAAAGGGACCGGGCTGTTCACGGTCACGGCCACGGGGCGGGCCGCCCACGCCGGCGGCGACCACGAGAAGGGCATCAACGCCATTCAGGAGCTCGCCCACCAGGTCCTTGCGGTCCAGTCCTGGACAGATTATGCGCGCGGTTTCACGGTCAGCGTCGGCGACATCCGCGGGGGCGGGGTGACGAACGTCGTGCCCGACACGGCCTTTTTCCGGGCGGATGTGCGCATCGCCCGGGCATCGGATGGTCCATATGCCGTTGACAAGTTCATGTCGCTTAGGCCGGTTCTGAGTGGAGCAACGGTCACGGTTGAGGGCGGGCTTAACCGGCCGCCAATGGAATGCGACGCCGAGCGGTTGGCCACGATTGAGTGGATCAACGTGATCGCCCAAAGCGAGCTTGGGCATCGCCTCGGGCATGCGCCGAGCGGCGGTGGCAGCGATGCCTCGTTCACGGCGGGGATCGGCGTTCCGACGATGGATGGCCTGGGCGCGGTGGGAGACGGCGCGCATGCCCTGCACGAACACGTCGTTTTGGACAGCCTCCCCGAGCGCGCCGCCGTGTGCGCCGGCATGCTTCGCGACTGGTAGGCGATTGTGATGCGGACGCCCTTCACCCGCGAGAACCTTGCCGCGCTCTTGCTCTGCCTGGCGCTGATCGCCCTGCTTCTGGCGACCGCCGGCGCGTCACCCCAGTGGATCTACCAGGGCTTCTGATGTCACGTACTGCCGCTGGCATGCCCGCGGCTCCCGCCACATTCGATCGACGGACGCGCGTCCGGAACATCGCCGCGTTCGCGCTGAGCGTCGTTGCGCCCTTCGCCCTGCAGCCCCAATCCCCGGTACGCAACTTGGATTTTTGGGTTCCTCTCGCGTCGATTGGCCTCGTCGTCGTCGTCTGGTTTTCCTTGCACGGTCTTGCTTCGATGCGACAACGGGCGACCCAGATCACCCTGGTCGGGGCTTCGCTCATGGTTCTGGGTGTCGCATCGTTGCGTTATGCGGGCGGCTTCATGATCACCCCCAGCCGCCCGCCCGATGTCTGGCTGGTGTTTGCCGGTCTCCTCGTCCTGGGCGCGCTCTCTGCGGTGGCCGGCTACGCGCTTCCCGCGCGCCCCCGCGCCGCCTGGCTGATCGTTATTGCGCTCCTGCTCGTCTTTGCTATCCTGAAAAGCGAGGCGCTTGCGACACTCGCGAGCGGGATCATTCGCCCGTTCTCCGGCCAGTCCGGCGCCGAAGCCCGCCCATCGGATGTTTCGTGGTTGGGCTTCTCATACCTGGCCTTTCGCCTGATCGCGGTCCTGCGCGACCGGATCACCGGCGCGCGCTCGCTTCGGCCGTACGAACTGGCCGAGTTCATCACCTATGCCCTGTTTGCGCCCGCGCTCCTGTCCGGGCCGATCGACCGGGCGGATCGCTTCCTCAAGGAGTGGCGCGCGCCCTGGCATCCGGCAAGGGCCGATATTTCTGAGGCCGCCCGGCGGGTGTTTGTTGGCCTGGTCAAAAAGCTCGTGATTGCCGACACGCTGGCGCTGGTGGCTCTGAACGCCGGCAATGCCGCCCTGGTCCGGCCAGGTGGCGGCGCCTGGTTGCTGCTCTATGCATACGCGTTCCGGATCTACTTCGACTTTGGCGGTTACTCCGACATCGCCATCGGCCTTGGTCGCGCGTTCGGGGTCAAGCTGCCCGAAAACTTCGAGCGGCCGTATCTCAAGCCGAACCTGACTCAGTTCTGGAACAGCTGGCACATGTCGCTGGCGCAGTGGTTTCGTGGCTATTGGTTCAACCCGCTCACCCGGGCCCTGCGCCTGCGGGATTGGTCGCCGGCCGTCATCGTTGCAGTGGGGCAGGTCAGTACCATGCTGCTGATCGGGCTATGGCACGGACTGACCCTCAACTTCGTCGCCTGGGGCGCCTGGCATGCCGCGGGGCTATTCTTCCACAACCGGTTCGCCGATTACGCCAAGGGCCGTCCGTCGGTTGGTCTTTTGAGCGCGCGTTGGGCGCGTCCGCGGGCTATTTTGGGCGCGTTCGCGACCTTTCACTTTGTCGCGTTGGGTTGGGTGTGGTTTGCGCTTCCGACGCCGGAGCTGGCATGGCGCATGTTTGGGCTGTTGACCGGGGTGGGGCAGTGAGGCGATTCTGGTCTTTGCCGGTCGCGCGCGTGCTCGCCAAAGCGCTGGCCCTATTTTTGATCCTGAACCTTGGATTTGCGCTGCTCCAGCCCATGCCGTTTCTGGGCCGTTTGTCACTCTACAACGTCGTCTTCCCTGGCCGCGAGCGCCTGCCGTTTGGTTACCGGCCGGAGAAGGCGTACAACCTCATTGTCAACAACCTGGACGCGATGCTGGCCAGTCACACCGCGGCGGCGCCCAAACGCGCCGACGAGTACCGCGTCCTCGTTTTTGGGGATTCATCGGTGTGGGGGGTGTTGCTTGCCCCGCCGGATACGATCACTGGCAAGCTCAATGCGCTTGAACTGCGCGCGCCGGACGGCCGGCGGATGCGCTTCTACAACCTGGGCTATCCCGACTTCTCGGTCACCAAGGATCTGCTCCTGATCCGGCGCGGCCTCAGTCTCCAGCCCGATCTGATCCTGTGGCTGGTGACCCTGAACTCGCTTCCGAAGGATCGCCAGATCGAGCACCTGCTGGTGCGGACCAATCCGTCTGAGACGCGTGCCCTGATTGGCGCCTACGGGCTGCCTCTGGATACGAATGATCCCCAGTTCGACGCGCCGTCGTTTGTGGATGGGACGATTTTCGGCCAGCGGCGCAATCTCGCAGATTTGATTCGGTTGCAACTGTTGGGCGGGATGTGGGCGGCCACCGGCGTGGACCAGGACTACCCGGACCGCTACGACCCGATCTCGATTGACCTTGAGGCCAGCGATGCGATCCGCGGGCTAACCTCGCCCACGATCCGCGACGATGAGGTTCTGTTTGAGGCGCTTCTGGCGGGAGGGCGCATGGCCCGTGAGCGGGGGGTGCCGCTCGTCGTCGTAAATGAGCCCACCGCCATCAGCGCGGGCAAGAACAGCGACACGCGCTACAACTTCTTCTATCCCCGCTGGGCCTATGACCAGTACCGCGCCAAGCTGGTCCAGAAACTGGGAGCGGCGGGCTTGCCGTATCTCGACGCGTGGGACCTTGGGCCGGTCTTAGAGTTCACCAACAGCCCCGTCCACCTGACGCCGAATGGTTCCGCCATCTTTGCGCGCCGTTTGGCTGCGGAGCTGCCGACGTGGGCCGGTCCCGGCATCAGGTGAAGTAAACCGAAGCACCAGGGATTCTCGGTCTTCCGAAACTTCCGTACTTCGTTCCTCCGTTAGGCAGCCACCGGTTGCCCGAGATTTTATTGGGCGTGCCCGCTTCTGGCCATTCACCTAGATGATGAAATAGTCCAGCGCGAAGAAGCCCAGCATTCCTACGACCAGGCCGATCTTGAGCGCGGCACCGATGACCATGCCCAGGAATGTGCCCAGCCCGACCTTGCCGGCCTGGACGATATCGCGTTTGGAGATCAACTCGCCGATCACCGCGCCGATGAATGGCCCAATCAATACCCCAATCACATTGAAGAAGAGCCCGATGAAGCCGCCGAGGAGCGCTCCGAAGACGGCCAGCCGGCTGGCGCCCAACTTCTGCACCCCCAGGACCGTGGCGGCCCAATCCACCGCGAACGAGAGCAGCATCAGCACGAGCGCGCCCCCCAGGCCAAGGATACCCACCCGCTGGAAGTTGCCCGCCCACGCGCCGAGAACCAGCCCAACAAAGACGACCGGGACGCCCGGCAGCACAGGCGCAACGATGCCAATGATGCCGACGACCACGGCGACGGCGGCGAGCATCCACAGTACGATTTGGGCGGCCTCGGACATCCTTTGAATCTATCATGGCGCGCCGGGTAAAATCGCTTCCTGATGAAATCTGAAATCTTGCAGCCGCTCGCGGCCTACATCACTACCACCATCCTGAAGCAACCCAAGCGCGTGATCCGGCCCGATGAGGCGCTTATCTCCAATGGTTTGATCGATTCCTTCCATCTGGTCGACCTGGGCCTCTTCGTAGAAGATACCTTTGGCGTTCGTATCGACGATTCTGAATTGAATGCGGACACCTTCGACACGCTTGAGCAATTGGCTGCGGTTGTCGCATCAAGACGCGACGGATGAGCACCTTGTTCGCCGCGCTGCGCGGGCACTTTGAGCGGCATCCGGAACGCGTCGCAATTCATCTGTTGCGGGCGCGCCAGGCAGATGCGTCACTTTCCTATCGCGCGCTGATCGAGAACGCCGCGGGCGTTGCCGCATGCCTGGCGGCGGCCGGAATTGCGCGCGGGGAAGTCGTCGCCATCATCCTCCAGCATGGTGAGCCTCTGGTTGCTTCGTTTTGGGGCGCAGTCCTGCACGGCGCAGTGCCGGCCATCCTGCCCTTTCTGACCGAGAAACTCTCCCCCGAGAAATATCGCCAGGATTTGGCAGCGCTGCTGGCCATCACCCAGCCGGCCGCGATCCTCACCTATGCCGAGTTTGATGTCGAGGCCCGGCGCGCCATTGAGGAAGACAGGAATCAAGGCGCCTTAAATCACCCGGCCGTTATCGAGTTGGACAGCCTTGCGCCCGTCACGCCTGACTGGGCACAGTTGGGCGGCGCAGCCGCGGGCCCGGATGATATTGCGCTGCTTCAGCATTCCTCCGGCAGCACTGGGCTCCAGAAGGGGGTTGCGCTCTCGCATCGGGCTATCCTCAACCAGCTCAACGCATGCGCGAAGGCCCTGGATCTGAGAATCGAGACCGACCGGATTGCGAGCTGGCTGCCCCTGTATCACGACATGGGGCTGATTGCTTCGTTCGTCCTGCCCGTCACCCTGGGTGTCCCAACGATATTGCTTTCGCCGTTTGACTGGGTGCGCGGCCCGGCCCGCCTGTTGCAGGCCATCTCGACCTACCGCGCCACGCTGTGCTGGCTGCCAAACTTCGCCTACAACTTCTCCGCGACCCGGATTCGCGATCGCGACCTGGAGGGGGTCGACCTTTCCAGCATGCGCGCGTTCGTCAATTGCTCTGAGCCGATGCGGGCCGCCAGCCATCGCATGTTCGTCGAGCGTTTTGCGGGCGTAGGCGCGCGCGATGGGATGTTGGCTACCTGCTACGCGATGGCGGAGAACGTCTTCTCGGTCACCCAGGGCGGGATTGCGACGCCGCCGTCGATCGATCGTCCGGTCGCCCGGGATGTTCGTGAGAATTGGCATGCCCGCCTTCCCGCTTTGGGCGAAGCAGCCGAATTGACGGAGATGCTGTCAGCGGGGCGTCCGATTCCCGGTGTCGCTATCAAAATCGTGGACGACACCGGCGTGGCGCTCGACGATCGGCGCATTGGCGAAATCGCGCTCAAATCGGAATGCATGTTGACCGGCTACTACCACCGGCCCGACGCGACGAAGGAGGCCTTCCGCGATGGCTGGTATCTGACCGGTGATTTCGGCTATATCGTCGCGGGCGAGTTGTACGTGACCGGGCGCAAGAAGGACCTGATCATTGTGGGCGGAAAAAACGTATACCCGCAGGACATCGAACTCCTGGTCGAGGGTGTGCCCGGAGTTCGGCCCGGGCGTGTCGTCGCATTTGGCCTCTTCGATGATGCGGCCGGCACGGAAGATGTCGCCATCGTGGCCGAGACCGAACTGGAGGGTGAGGACGCGCTGACCCAGCTTCGCGAAGACATCCGGCGCCGGATCGCCCAACGCTCGGACGTTGTTGCGCG
>JBKJQK010000357.1:0-19751 GCA_046594095.1 Anaerolineae bacterium
TTGCTCACCGGGGTCGAGACGCGGACGTCATCGCCCATTCGTATCAAGCGCGGCGAGGATGGCCAGAGCGTGAACACCCTCGGCTTGTATCCGGCCGGAGAGGGCGCGGGCTACGCCGGCGGCATCCTGTCGGCGGGGGTCGACGGAATCAAGACCGCCCAATGGGTGGCGCTGAGCATGGTGAAGCAATCATCAACGTAGCCGTGGCGCTGGAGCGCTCCCCTTGGCTGCGGCCGCGGGAATGCAGGCTGGCGCGAATTCGAGATGGCGCCGCCACCGTAGGCTACTGACCGCTTCGCTCGGCGTCCTTTCTTCTGGCGGGTGCGCAGTTTTCCAGCGGATGTCCCTGGCGCGGTTCCTCCAATTTCGCATAGAATCTTCAGGATGAGCCTGCTGAGAAAGTCTGGCGCTTTCGTTCCCGATGCGATGTCGATGGCGGCCCGGGCGACGATGCTGATATGAGCCCTAAAAAACAAAGTGGCCAGGCGCCATTTGCCTTCACCTATTGCGACGACTTGCGCAGGTTGCCCGCGGCGGCCCTGCCGCTGGAGGAAAACTTGCACGGCGGTTTTGCCGTCGACAAGCGGCCCGGCTTTGGCCAGATCTACTACGGCATGCCCGGCCTGGGACTATTGCGGATGGGCGCGGACCTGAGCCGCCAGGAGCTCATCAAACTCCCGGCTAACCTGACCCCGGTCAACTTTCACAGCACGAAGATCGGCGAATTTGATGGTAAGACGCGTTTGTTCCTGGCCGCCAATGCCAGCGAAATGGTGGTTGTCGCCAGCCTGACGGGCGACATTGAGTTCGTGTTGTCGCGTCCCGAGTTTGACCATTACCTGGCCGCGGAGACGCCGTTCAAGCCGACCGATACCGTCCTCGATGGAAATCGACTCGTGGTCGCCGATGGCTACGGGGCCAACTTCATCTCAACGGCTGATCTTTCGACCCGGCAATGGCGGGCCAGCTTTGGCGGCAAGACCGACAATCGCGACGAACACGGAAAGTTTGGCACCGCCCATGGGATGAACCGCACGTCGGACGGCCGCCTGCTGGCGATCGCTGATCGCCCGCATTCGCGATTGGAGCTTTCCACGTTTGATGGGCACCCTGCCGGTTCCTTCTCTTTGCCGGCCGGCTCCAAACCTTGCGGCATCGACTTCACCGAGTGGGGCGGCCGCGCTTACGCCGTGGTCGGGAGCCTGGACGATCCTGTCCCGGGGCGGGCGGCGCCGATCTACGTGCTCGACGGCGAGACATACGAAGTGCTTTCGACGATCCGGCCAAAGGAAGACCTCGGGATCGAGCGCGCCGATCACATCCACAATGTCGTCTGGCATCGGCATAACGGCCAGTTGTTTCTGGTCTGCCAGAGCTGGAAGCCCGGCTTTTTCTTTGTTCTCGTCAAGGAAGACATTCAATGACTCAAGACAGCCCATCAAACCACGACGCGCAGCAGCCGCTCCGCATCGTGACCTTCAACAATATGCCGCCCGCTTTTGACATGGTGCGCCAGTGGGCCGAGCGGGCTGGCCACACGATCGTGATGGTGGTCACGAGCCCGGGCCCGAAATCCCGTCGGTCCGAGGGCTACAAACAGATCGCGGCCACTGCCGGCGAAAAGAACATCGAGGTGCTTGTCACGACCCGGCTGAAGACCGTCGCCACGCCGTTCGTGCGCGCTCTTCAGCCAGACTTGATTATCTCGGCCTCATTCCCCTGGCTGATACCGGCCGAATTACGCCAAACGGCGCGCCTGGGCGCGGTCAATATGCATCCGGCCCTGCTGCCCGCCTATCGCGGCCCCAACTCTATGCGCCAGTTCTATGACGCAGCGCCGATGATTGGCGCCACCCTGCACTGGATGGATGGCGACTTCGACACTGGGCGAATCCTGAGCCAGTGCGCCATGCCTTTGCCCCGCCCCTGCACCCCCGAAAACCTTGTGTCGGCCTGGATGCCGTCGATGGTTACAGCCCTGGCGGACGGTGTGGCGCGCGCTATCCAGGGAAATCCGGGCTCGCCGCAGTCCGAGACGGGCGCCAGCTATGGGGCTGGCTTCACCGAGGCTGAGCACTGGATTGACTTTGGTGAGCCCGCATTTGCCCTCCAGTGCAAGGTGACGGCGCTCGGTTTGTTTGCCCCCGCGCCGAAGGCCCGCATTGGCGGGCCGTCCATGACCATGATGACCGAATCCGACAGGAGTTTGTTTGCGCCGGCGGCGAAGGCCCGCATTGGCGGGGAAGAATGGCTGATTGAGCGGTTGGATCTCAAGGAGGAAACTCCGGCGCGTATGCAGCCAGGCGCCGTCCTTGAGCGACTCCCGGATGGTCTGATCGTCCAGGCCGGCGACGGAGCTGTCAAGATCAAGGCAAAGCGGTTTGGTCGATAGTCCGTTGCGGGCCTATCGCCGGCAAAGGCGGGCGGGATTGAGGGTCACATGATCGACATCGAAAGCGACACCGAACTGATCGCGTACTTGACCGCCCACGGGCGGACCCTACCGGGTGAGGAGCTCGTCATCGTGCCCCTGGCTGGGGGTGTTTCGAATCGCACGGTGTTTGTGCAGCGCGCGAACGGCGATGCATGGGTGCTCAAACAGGCCCTGGGCAAGCTCCGGGTCAAAGCCGATTGGTTCAGCGACCCGATCCGGATTCAGAAAGAAGCGCTGGGGATCCAGTGGCTGGCCCGCTTCACCCCGCCCGGGACCATCCCGGCATTTGTCTTCCAGGACGACGCGGCGCTCATCGTGGCGATGGCGGCGGTCCCCCAGCCGCATGTCAACTGGAAACACATGCTGCTCGCCGGCGATGTCCGTTTCGAGCACGCCCGGCAGTTTGGGCGGATCCTCGGGGGAATCCATCGCGGCGGCTATCAGCATCGCGCCGAGACTGAGCCCGTCTTTCGCGACCGCCAGTTCTTTGAGTCCCTGCGCCTGGAGCCGTATTACCAATACACGGCCGGGCAGCACTCCGACGCGGCGGAATTCTACAAGGCGCTGATCGCCGATACGCGCGCGCACCTGCATACGATCGTTCACGGCGACTACAGCCCGAAGAACATCCTCGTTCGCCTCGAGCAGTTGATCCTGCTCGATCACGAAGTCATCCACTTCGGCGACCCCGCCTTTGACCTTGGGTTTTCGCTCACCCATCTCCTAAGCAAGGCCCGCCACGTGGCCGATCGGGGCGAGGCCTTTCTCGACGCCGCTCTCGTGTACTGGAACACCTACCTGGAGGCGCTGGGCGATGTCCCCTGGCGCGACGCCCTGGGGCCGCGAGCCGTCCGGCACACCCTGGGCTGTTTGCTCGGCCGGGTGGATGGCCGTTCGCCGCTCGAATATCTGACCGAAGCTGAACGCCACTACCAGCGAGAGACCGTTGTGCGCTTGATGACGTCGCCGCCGACGATGATCCCGGACCTGATCGGCGCGATAGGCCAGGCGTTGTAATCGGATGCCCATCATCACATCCCTGCACGCGCTCGAAATCCTTGATAGCCGGGGCCGGCCGACGATCTATGCAACCTGTGTTCTGGAGAGCGGGGCGATCGGGGCGGGGTCGGTGCCGTCGGGCGCGTCCACCGGCCGGGCCGAGGCCGTCGAACTTCGCGATCGCGACCTGACCCGCTACCGCGGCCTGGGTTGCCGCGCGGCGGTCAGGAACATCAACGAGACGATTCGGACCGCCCTCAAGGGCAAGCCCATCGCCGATCAGTCCGCGCTCGATGCTTTGCTCATCGACCTCGACGGCACGCCGAACAAGGCTCGCCTGGGCGCCAACGCGCTGCTGGCCGTCTCGCTGGCCTTCGCCCGCGCCGCCGCCGCCGAGCGGCAGATTCCGCTGTATCGCTATTTCGAAGCCGAATATGGCGAGGCAAGCACAACGCTCCCGCGCCTCACCGTGAATCTGTTCAGCGGCGGCAAGCACGCCGGCGGCCAGGTCGTGATTCAAGACGCTTTGATCGCGCCGCTGGGCGCGGATACGGTCGAGGAAGGTCTGGCAATCCTCTACGATGTCTATCAGGCCGCCGCCGAATTGATCCTCGAGAAATACGGGATGCGCCTGCTCAAGGCCGATGAGGGCGGGCTCGCGCCGCCTTTTTCGAGCGAGGAGGCGATGCTCCAGGACGCCGTCCGCGCGATCGAGCGGGCCGGCTACACGCCCGGGAAGGATGTGGGCCTGGCCATCGATGTGGCCTCGAGCCACTTCTACCAAGAAGGCCACTACCACCTGAGCGGACAGGATCTGGACGGGCCAGGGATGATTGCTCAGATCAACCGTTGGGCCGAGACGTATCCGGTGATCAGCGTGGAGGACGGTCTTGCTGAAGAGGATTGGGCGCACTGGACGCTGTTGGCGTCGGCGCTGCCTACCGGCGTGCTCGCGCTTGGGGACGATTTGCTTTGCACCAATCCCGCCCGCATCCAAAAGGCGATCGAGCTGCGCGCCGCGAACGCGCTCCTGCTGAAGGTGAATCAGATCGGCACGTTCACCGAAGCCTGCAATGCGGCCCGCTTGGCCCGAAAGGCGGGTTGGGGCATCGTCGTGAGCGCCCGCAGCGGCGAAACCGAGGACAACTGGCTGGCCGATCTTGCCGTCGGGTGGGGGGCGGACTACATCAAAGTTGGTTCGATCAACCAGTCGGAGCGTCTGGCCAAATACAACCGCCTGCTGATGATCGAGCAGGAGACGCATTACAGAATGCGTCCCTTCGTCTCGCAAGGGCCGCGCCCATGGAGTGCGACCGGCTCGCCCGCATAGTGTGACCGGGATGAGGGTCGGCGGGACTCTCCGCGAGCATGGGACTCGCGAGCCGTCCACCGTACAAAGGAGTATCGTTGGGGGGGTTAATAAAAGGAACACATCATCATGAAAACAATCGATCGAAACTCACTCCTCATTTTCCCTGTCTTGATCATCATTGGCGTGCTGGTCGCGCTGGCCGGCAGCCAGGGCGGAAGCGCCCTCGGCGAAATCCCCATCTTCGCCCTGTGCGTAGGGCTGGCCTTCCTCATCCAGTGGGTGGTCTTTGTCCCGTCGTTTCTGCGGCAGACCGAAAAGTTCTTCGACCTGACCGGGAGTCTGACCTATCTCTCGCTCATCACCCTCGCCCTGCTGTTCAGCAACAACGTCGATGCGAGGGCGGTCCTGCTGTGGGCGCTGGTCGTCGTTTGGGCCGTCCGCCTGGGCGCGTTCCTGTATCGCCGGATTCACAGGGCCGGGAAAGACGACCGTTTTGACGAGCTTAAGCCCTCGTTCTTTCGCTTCCTGAACGTGTGGACGATCCAGGCCTTGTGGGTGACGTTCACGATGGCGGCCGCTCTGATCGCCATCACGACCAACACTCGGATCGGAATTGATGTGTTCGCCGTGGTCGGGTTCCTGGTGTGGGTGATCGGGTTCGCGCTTGAAGTCACCGCCGACGCGCAAAAGGGGCGCTTCAGCGCGGACCCCGCCAACACGGGCAAGTTCATTCGAACGGGCCTGTGGGCGCGCTCCCGCCACCCCAACTACTTCGGCGAGATCCTGCTCTGGGTGGGCGTGCTGATCATCGTCCTGCCGGTTCTGCAGGGCTGGCAGTGGATCGCCCTGATTTCGCCGGTCTTTGTCGCCCTGCTGCTCATCCGGGTCAGCGGCATCCCGCTGCTCGAGAAGAAAGCCGACAAGAAGTGGGGTGGGCAGGCCGACTACGAGGCCTACAAGAAGAACACGCCCGTGTTGATTCCCAAGCTCTAGCGGGTTGTCGCTAAATCTCGATGCCCTATTGGCAGACACCCTCCCAACGGCGGGCAGGCCGTCCATTCGTTTGCCTACGCCGGCGATGTCGCCCTCGCCTTGCTCAAGCTGGCGACAGCCGGTTCGCACGTCAATCGCGAGGCTTTCAACATCGTCATGCCGGAGGGCAATTCGAATCTCGGCTTTGTGAATACCTGCGCGCGGATTGTCGGAAAGCCGGCCAACGTCCACTTCATCAATCCTGAATTGCCGGAGCTGCAACAGGAAGGCTTTAATCTGAAGGACATGCTCTTCCCGTTCCCTGACTCCAGTGGCTATATGGACTATCGCAAGCTGCAGACCTTCACCGGGTTTGTGGCCCGCCACACCCTCGCGGACGCGATCGAGATCTTCTACAAGGACATGCTGGCCAGGGGTCAGACCACGCCAAAGGTCTACGAGCGGGAGAACAAAGCGCTGGCCTTGCTTGGCTTTACTGAGGCATCATGACGATTAACGTAATTCTCGCCGGGGCTACCGGCTGGGCCGGCTCAGAACTCGCCCGCGCAATGGCCAGGGCTTCCGACCTCAACCTCGTTGCGGCGGTCGCCCGCAAGCAGGCCGGCCGAGTCCTGGGCGACGCCCTCGGCGAGCCGTCCCTCATCGGCCGCGTCTATGCCTCGGCCGCGGAGGCGCTCGCCAACCCCTGCGATGTCTTTGTCGAATACACCAAACCCGATAGCGCCAAGGCCAACATCCTGGCCGCGCTCGAGCACGGCGCGCACGTCGTCGTCGGCACCTCCGGCCTGACCGAGAGCGATTTCGCCGAGATTGACGTTGTCGCGCGCAATTACGGCCGGGGCGTCCTGGCCTGCGGCAACTTCGCCCTGACGGTCGTATTGCTTCAGAAGTTCGCCGAGGCCGCGGCGCGGCTTATCCCGCAATGGGAGATCATCGACTACGCCAGTGACGCCAAGGTCGATGCTCCGAGCGGCACGGTGCGCGAGCTCGCCTTCCGGCTGTCAAAGGTCCGGGCGCCCGAGCATACGGTCCCGCTGGACAAGACGATCGGCCCGCCCGACATTCGCGGCGCCACCGTCTCCGGCTCGCAGGTTCACTCCATCCGCCTGCCCGGGCATGTGATCGGGGCTGAGATCATCTTTGGCATGCCGGATCAGAAGCTGACGATTCGCCACGACGCCGGCAGCAGCGCTCGGCCCTATGTTGACGGCGCCCTGCTCGCGATCCGGAAGGTCTCGACACTGGTCGGCGTCCACCGCGGCTTGGATGCTGTTCTTGACCTGTAGAACGCGGTGCTTGACCTGCGATGAAAATGCACGCCGACGAGGTTGACACTGACCCATTGCTTGTGCGCGGCCTGTTGGCGGCGCAGTTTCCGCAGTGGGCGCATCTCCCCATTGCGCGGGTTGAATCGGCCGGGACCGACAACGCCCTCTACCGCATCGGCGACGCTCTGGTGGCCCGCTTGCCCCGGATCGCGTGGGCGGTCGGGCAGGCGGAGAAGGAGATGCGCTGGTTGCCGACGCTCGCCGCTCGCTTGCCGCTTGCGATTCCAGTTCCGCTCGCCGTAGGTTCCCCGGGCGAGGGATACCCGTGGCATTGGTCCGTCGCTCCCTGGATTGAAGGCGAAAACGCCACCCTTGACCGGATCTCTGACCTGCGTCAGACGGCGATCGATCTGGCGGGTTTTGTCGCTGCGTTGTGGCGGATCGACGTTTCGGGTGGGCCGGTGCCGGGTCCGCATAACTCTGGCCGGGGCGAGCCGCTGGCCGCGCGCGACCCCGAGACCCGGATCGCCATCGATGCGCTTCGGGGTGACCTCGACCCCGACGCGGTGACGGCCGCCTGGGAGGCGGCGCTGCGCGCGCCGGACTGGTCCGGCCGGCCGGTCTGGCTCCATGGCGATCTGCATTTGGGCAACCTGCTCGCCCAACGTGGCGCGCTCTGCGCCGTCCTCGACTTTGGCTGTCTGGGCGTGGGCGACCCCGCCTGCGACGTCATGGCTGCCTGGCTGTATCTCCCGAGAGAGACCCGCGATACCTTTCGGGCCGCGCTCGAGGTCGATGACGCGAGCTGGGCGCGCGCGCGCGGTTGGGCGCTGTCTGTTGGGCTGATCGCGCTGCCGTATTACAAGGTCACCAACCCGGTCCTGGCCGGCATCGCAAGGCGCGCGATCGATGAGGTTTTCGCGGACGATGGCGAGATCTATCGAACGGGAGGGCTATAACAGGATGAGCAAGATCGCCTTTTTTGGCGTGCCCGCGCACGGGCACGTCAACCCGATCCTTCCGATCATCCGTGAGCTTGTTCATCGTGGCGAACAAACAATTGTCTACAACACCGAGGAGTTTCGTGGGTCGATTGAGCAAGTGGGCGCGACCTTCCGCGCCTATCCCGCGACCGAGCTGACCTCGGCCCGGCTCTCGGACCTCGTCCGCGATGGCAACCTGGCCCGAGTTTCGTTGTTGCTGTTGCGCGTCACCGGCACCCTCATGCGGTTCGCGCTGGACGAGGTCAATCGTGAGCGGCCCGACCTCGTCGTCATGGACGCGCTCGCGATGTGGGGAAGGGTGGCATCCACGCTGCTGAATGTGCCCGCGGTCGCGACGATTCCACATTTCATCACCGACGAGAGGCTGCTCATCCGAAAGGCGCCCCGCGCGCTTCTACAGGTCTTTCGCGGCCTTCCGCAAGTGCCTGGGATCGTGGTGGCCCGGGCTCGCCTTGCCCGGAGGTTTGGCGCTGCGTTTCCAGCCGCACCGCCTCTGTTTCCTGTGCGCGGGGGTCTGAACCTCGTTTTCACGACCCGCAGTCTGCACCCCGACACGCCCATCATCGACGAAACGTTTCGTTTTGTAGGGCCGTCCATCGACCTGCGAGCCCATGACGAGGAGTTTCCATTTGCCGCGCTCGGGCGCGGTCCGATCGTGTATGTGTCGCTGGGGACTGTCCACCATGGACAGATCGATTTCTACCGGCAATGTTTTGATGTCTTTGGCCGCAGATCGGGCCAGTTCATTCTGTCGATTGGACGAGACACGGATGTGGCAGCGTTGGGTCCGATTCCGCCTAACTTCATCGTCCTCCCTCATGTGCCGCAGATCGAGGTGCTCGAACGGGCGGACGCCTTTATCACCCATGGCGGCATGAACAGCATCCACGAGGGATTGTATTTTGGCGTGCCGATGGTCCTGATCCCGCAGCAGCTCGAGCAGTTGTTTGGCAGTCTGATCGTGGCCGAGCACGGCGCGGGTGTCGTGATCGACGATCGCGTGACGCGCGGGCGAATCGATGGCGCCCGCCTGGCGCATGCGCTTGACCTGACGTTGGCCGAGCCGCGCTTCCGGGAGGCGGCCAGAGTCGTTCAGAAATTGATTCGGGCAGCGGGCGGCTACATCCAGGCCACAGATGAGATACAGGCGTATCTTGCCAACCGGTAGCGGTGCGCGTTTGCCGTGAGTGTGAGCGCCGGCGAGGCCGCGCGATCTTTCGACGAGTAACGTAACCGGGACGTAACCCGGACGCTTTAGCCTCGGTCTTTCGAGGAATCGACTCATGAATCAAACGACGGTTGGAATTGCCAGTGTCGGAATATACCTTCCTGAAGGCCGGCTCACCGCGGCTGAAATCGCCGCCGAAAGCGGGATGCCCGAGTGGGTGGTCCGCGAGAAGCTGGGCATCGTGAGCAAAACACGGGCGCGCCCGGACGAGCACCCCAACCAGATGGCCGTTTGGGCGGCCCTCGATTGCCTGAGCAAGACCGACATCAAGCCGGAAGAGATCGACGTGGTGCTGTGCACGACCGAGGAGTGGCGGGAGTATCTGCTCTGGACGACCGGCGTGAATCTCGCGCATGAGATCGGAGCCACGCGGGCCTGGGCGATCGACCTGCACATGCGCTGTGCGACCACGATCGGGGCGCTCAAGATCGCCCGCGACATGATGCTGGCCGACCCCGAGATCAATACGATCCTGATCGCGGGCGGCTATCGCATCGGCGACCTGATCGACTTCAAGAACGCCCGCACCTCGTTCATGTTTAATATCAGCGCCGGGGCGGGCGCCATGCTGCTGCGGCGGAATCATCCTCGCAATCATGTGCTGGGCGCCCATCTCATCACGGATGGCTCGATGAGCAAGCATGTGCTGGTGCCGGCCAGCGGCACAGTCCAGTTTCCGACCGACGCGGCTGTGGCGCAGGGCCTGTTCAAGTTCGATCTGGTCGAGCCGGAGGCCATGAAGAACCGCTTGAACGCGGTTTCGATGCCCAACTGGCTGCAGTGCGTCGACGAGGCGTTGCGCAAGAGCGGGCGGCGGCTCGACGGCGCGCGCTACACCCGGGCCGACATCGACTTCCTGAACATGGTCCTGGTCAAGCCCTCGGCCCACCGCGAGATGCTGGCCAACCTCGGGCTGACCGATACCCAGGCGGTGTATCTCTCCGAATATGGCCATGTCGGCGAGCAGGACAGCATCATCAACATCGTCGAAGGCGTCCGGCAGGGTCGACTGAAGGATGGCGACCTGATGGTCATCATCGGCGCGGGGATTGGCTATGTGTGGGGGGCCGCTTGCGTGAAATGGGGGCCGTATTAGCGAGGCCGCAGTAGCGTGGCCGCAGTAGCGTGGCCGCAGTAGCGTGGCCGCAATAGCGGCGGGCGCATACAATTCGGCCGCCATGGCCGACCTTCCTCTCCTCGAAGATTTCTCGCAGCCGAACCTTAACCCGCGGCTGAGCTGGCACGCCGAGCCCGCGAACTGGCGCGTGGACACCGTGGCCTGCTGTCTGCGGCTCAAACCTGATGCCGCAACCGACTTCTGGCAGCGCACCCACTACGGGTTTGAGGCCGACAACGGACATTTCCTGAAGTTGGAGGCCACCGACGACTTCACCCTCACAACCAAGGTCACCTCGCGTCCGGTCCACCAGTACGACCAGGCTGGCCTCATGGTCCGGATCTCCCCGGGCTGCTGGCTCAAGACCTCCGTCGAGTTTGAACCCGACGGCGCAAGCCGCCTGGGCGCGGTTGTGACCAACGGCCAATACTCGGATTGGTCCACTCAGCCGCTGGCCAGCGACATCCACATGGTCTGGTATCGGATCCGGGCGCGGGCGAACGACTTCATCGTCGAATCGTCATTTGATGGGCAGGCATGGGAGCAAATCCGTTTGGCCCGCCTGCTCGAGCGACCGTCGGTCGAATCTGTTTCGTGCGGTCTGTATGCCTGCAGCCCAAAGGGCGCCGGCTATGAGGCGGAGTTTGCATTCCTCAGCTTCGCGCCTGGGTGACCTATTTCACCCAATCGTTCAGCCAGCGTACCAGGCCATTCATCGGCGTTTGTGTCATTGATCGAGATGCAGCCGTGGTCTAGCCAAGCTTCGGCTCCAGCGCCAGCTCGGCCAGTATGCTCGCGTCAATCTCGACGGGGCGGGCGGCGTAAAAGGCAAGCGCCTCCCTGACCCGGGCAGGCTCCAGGTCATACTCCGTGGCGATCGCGTCAATCGACATCTGCTGTTTTGAATCGACAACCAGGGTTTGCACGCGAAGCCCTGACCCTCTAAGCACCGGAGCGATGCCGCCCGAGGCCCCCCGCCGGTAGGTGATCCCGGGAAATTTGGGGTCGTCCAGCCCCTGCTTCAGTGACGCGACTTTGTCGGCAACTGACCACATGATGAATTGGTTGAGCGAGACCCCCTGGCGCGAGGCCCACTCTTCGGCATCTTGTTTCAAACTGACGGGCAAATTCAGCGCATAACGGCTCATTTCGTTTCTCCTGGGTCTCATGCCGGGCCTTAGCGGCCACCAGGATCGGATGATACATCATAGAAGGTATCATATACGATGTCATCATCCAGGAATGACACTTATGTAACGATGGATCCGAGCTTTGGGAATCGCTTCAGGCAGCGCGCAATCGCCTCCGCTAGAATCGCGCCGAGATTGGATGACGCGCCGCAGTTCTAAGTGAGTTGCCAATTGTTACTGGCGCCGGTAAGCGTAGTCGTGAGCGCCGCTCAGGAACCGATCCCCATTGTGGCGCTGGTCTGATCCAGCCGGCGCGGTTCGATGCTGGAATCCGTGACCTCCTCCGAACCACGGAGACGGATGGCGTCTTCTGCTACACCTTTTTCAAGGTTGTGGGTGTGAAGGCGCGATAGACGTCAATCCCGAATAACGCCCACGGTCAAATTGTTCGCGCCCACGGTCCTTCGCCTTGCTCCAGGCGACCCCATCTACGCCGAAAAAGTGCCGGCCACCCTTCGCCGTGCCCCAAATAGCCCCATCGACGCCGAAAAAGCGCCGAAGGCGCGATCTCTCATGAGCCCCGGGCAACGCCCGGGGGCCGGTGCGATGGATTACACCCGGGGCGGGCACGACGGACGTCGATCTCGTCGCCCGCGCCTACGCGGCAGCGTCGTAGGCCTGCTTCAACCAACCCAGCATTTCGGCGTCGAGCTGCTTCGCCTCCGTGATCCGCACGCGGTGGGTGACCATCGCGTTCCAGCTCCCGGCCGCCTCGAAGCGGGCCGTGGGCGCCGTGCCCTTGAGTTTGATGCCGACGTCCACCCTCTCGGCTGTCACCACCACAATGCCCAGCTTCTTGCCGCCGCGGAGCAGGCTGATGTATGACTTGCCGGCCGAAGCGGTGAAGTCGCCGCCGAACTTGGTTAGTTTGGCAATGAGACCGTCATACGGCTTGCGCCAGGCCGCCTTGGCCCCGCTGAAGTGCGCGCCGATCGCATCATCCTTGCTCACCGAGGGCGCGGCGCCCCAGGCCATCGCGCTGACAATGGCCATCGCATGCCCGTGACCCAGGCCATGCTCGGTCTTGAGCCAGGCCACCACCTCGCCCGTTTTTATTCCCGGCTTGGTGAGGCCCTTCTTTTCCGCCAGCGCCCGAAAGTCGACCGGGGTCTTGCCGGTCTTGGCTTTGATGTTGTCCAGATAGGACTGGAAAATTGCTTTGTCGCGTTCGGATCGTTCTGGCATGGGTCTCCTTGAATCTGCTAAAGCTCATCAACGATTTTGGCAATTCGGCGCGCGCGAGTGTCGGCGGCCTTGGCCTCCACCACCTGCCGGACGAACTCTTTGCGCTTCGACGGGGCTGACGCGTCGAAGGCGGCCCGGGCACCCTTCTTCCTGGCGAGCGCTGCGACGAGATCCTCGGGCAGCTCCACTGCGCGCGGTTCGGTGTCCAACTCGAGCGTGACGCTGATCTTGTCGCCGGCCCTGATTCCCGACGCGGCCCGATGGGCCGAGCTGAACGGGATCATGAACTTGCCGCCCATCGCGGCCACCGTGCTTGGGTAGGCGTAGCCTGAGACGTCGACCTTGACTGCCGGCTTCTTGCTCGTGCCCAGATCGGCGATGTTCTTGGCTGGCACTTCGATGCCGGTGGGGCCTTCCGCCGAGCCGGACAGGGTGGTGGTGAAGGAAGTCTTCATAAATTCCGAATCCCTAGGCCGGGAATATACCTTCAAACGCCCATGTGCCGATTCACGAGGGCGACTGCATTCGCGATGCCATCCTCAGCCCGAATCGCAACCCCCAGCTCGCGCGCCTTGCGCTGCATCTCCACATCTGTGACCGCTTGCGTGATCGCAGCAGCCAGCCGCTTGCCCGTGAGCGCCTTGCGCGGAATCGGAGCCGGTCCCGCGCCAAGCTCGGCGACGCGCCGGCCCCAGAAAGGTTGATCGGCCATAAAGGGCACGACAATGTTTGGGATGCCGGCCCGCAGCCCCGCCGCTGTGGTCCCAGCTCCGCCGTGATGGATGGCGGCCGCAACGCGCGGAAAGAGCCAGCTATGCGGGATGGCCGAAATGAGATGAACGGTGGAAGGCAATTCGGACGGGTTCAGACCGCCCCAGCCCGTCGCCAGAATGCCGCGCTGACCGGAGATCGACAGCGCTTCGAGCGCAATGGCGCCTGCTTCCTCGGGATTGCGGCTGCCCATACTGCCAAATCCGATGTAGACCGGCGGCGCGCCCGCGTTCAGAAAGTCAATCAAGTCGGGTGGCGGCGTCCAGTCCGGCGTTTCATCCAGAAACCAGTAACCGGTGACGGTGTGGTGTTCGGGCCAATCGGCGGGGCGCGGCAGGACATGCCAGCTGTAGCCGTACATCATGGGCACTCGGCGGTCGTCGAGTGCTCGGAATGGCCCCAATATGGGCGCCTTATTCAACCCGAGCGCTTCCCGGACCGCGACGTCGCCGGCCTTCGAGCTCTGCCAGAACATCTGGCGCATGACGTGGAACGAGAGTCGGTTGAGCGGCCCGCCCACTGGGAGCGGGGGCACGAGCGGCCCTGCGAACGCGCGGGTGGGGGTAAAGGGGAACACCATCGCCAGCATCAGCGGGATCTCCAGCGTGTCGGCGATCGACATGGCCCCGTTTATCCCCGCCATCCCAGTTAAGACGAGATCGCTCCCGGCAAGATAGCCCGGCAACTTCTCGGCAAAGAGGGACCCTCGTTTCTTCATCTCGGTCTGCATTCGGCCGAAGAGGGTGATGACGTTGCCGTCTTCGATCGTCTTGCGCCACTCGTCGGTTTGGATCAAGGCTTCGATGCTGTCGCCGACCGGACAAAAGGTGAGGCCGGCGCCCGTAACCAGCGATTCGAAGTTTTCGTTGGTCAGCACGCGGACGCCGTAACCGGCGTCTTTGAGGCCCTTGCCGAGCGCGATATACGGCTGAACGTCGCCGCGGGTGCCTGACGCCACGATGGAGATGGTTGGCATTGGATACCATCATCCCATGCCAAAACTTCAACCAATCTCACCTTAGGTGGCGTAATTGAATGAACTTGTCGAACATCATCGCACTGGACGGAAGAGCGCCCGGATTTCTGCGCTGCTACTTGTGGATATCAGATTGGGTGAAGCGCGACGCGCCGACATTGCAATCGTCATTCCCGCGAACGCGGGAATCCAGCGCAAGAGCCGAGCGCGCCAATCGTGGCTCGGCCGGCCTTTGTCCCGCTCAATCACCCTGAAAACAGAAACAAACCGTCGGCACGCCCCACTATCCAAGCAGAGACTTCTTCACTGGATTCCCGCGTTCGCGGGAATGACGATGTACACACGCCGCGCTGCCTACGTTGTGCGGCGCCTTTGACTCGTCCTGGTAAACATCGTCGAACGCGGCCGGATTGCGATCTGGATGGTGTAAGTGTCATTTGTGAACGCCACCTTAGTTGGTCAAGCTCGACATCGGTGCGCTCGAGCGAGCTTCGCCGCCGCGTAGGCGGCCGGGGCCGAGACAGTTGTCGTCTCATCTGCGGCGGCTTTGGTCGCAAGGAAATTGGCGAGATTCAGCGATACGTGGAGGATAATCGTTGCGAGCTTGTGAGGACATGGAATGAGTTCTTTGGTACTTGAAATCCGTTCAGCTTGGGCTCAGCGAGTTGTGATCACTGACGACACGCTCTCCGTCGATCTCTCTGACGGCCGAACAATTTCCGTGCCACTTGCCTGGTTTCCGCGCCTGTTCGCCGGGACTGAATCCGAGCGAGTTAACTGGCGACTGATCGGACAGGGACAGGGTATTCACTGGCCCGATCTGGATGAGGACATCAGCGTTGAGAATCTCATTCTGGCTAAGTCGTCGGGCGAGAGTCAGCAATCTCTCAAGAACTGGCAGGCCGGTCGCGCCCGTCCCGTGGCGTGAAGGACTTAAAGTTGGGTTCGGCTAGGTAGAAGGGCAAAGATATGAAGAAGTCCCCCAAAAAGAAACTCCCCGCAAAACGCATTCGGGCGAAGGCTATTCCGGCAAAGCAAGAGACGCTCAGGTATGCCAACCGCGATGAGCGAATCAGGATGGAGATCATCGCGGACGCCTATAGCGCCGAAGATGTGGCGATGGGATGGTTTTGCTACCTGGAAGAGAAATTGCAGTTTCCATTTCTCGCCAAGTGCATCGCCGAGAGGGCCATTTCCCCCCTGCGAAAGGGCGAAGAGCTTGAAATTGTCGGAATGGCCCCGGAAGATGAGTGCGCGCATGAGATGTTTGTCGTAACCCGCTGGGACCGGCGAAACCTCGCGATTCCGCTCGCGCAGATAAAACCAGACCACGACGTCGATGCAGCCACCACAGAAGCTGTTGACGACTGGCATTGCTGGATCAAGCAGGGGCACGCGTTGTAGGCGCGATAATTGCGCCTCATCGTGACAACACGCATCGTCGTCAAGCTCGGTACCAGCACCCTGACCGCCGGGACGCCCAGGCTCAATCCGCGCCGGATGCTCGAGATCGCCCGGCAGGTCGCCGACGCGCGCGAGGGCGGGGCCGAGATCGTCATCGTCTCGTCGGGCGCCCAGGCTGCCGGGCGGCAGCGCCTCGGCATCTCCAAAGCAGCGCAACCGCCTGATATGGCCTTCAAGCAGATGCTCGCCGCGGTCGGCCAGACCCATCTCATGCGGGCCTGGGAACAGGTGTTCGGGCTGTTTGAGATCGAGGTCGCCCAGGTCCTGCTCACCTGGGCCGATCTGAGCGATCGCCGGCGCTACCTCAACGCCCGAGACGCGCTCAGCGCCATTCTCGCCCACGGCATTGTCCCGATCATCAATGAGAACGACGCGGTAGCCACCGAGGAGATCAAGGTGGGCGACAACGACAATTTGTCCGCCCTGGTCACCAATCTGCTCAACGCCGAAACCCTGCTCATGCTGACCGACCAGGATGGGCTGTATTCGGCCGATCCGCGCAAGGACCTGGCCGCCCGGCTCATTCCCGAAGTGGACGAGATCACCGACGCCGTCTACGCGATGGCGGGCATCTCACGCACGGGGCTGGGCACCGGCGGGATGACGACCAAATTGCAGGCGGCTGCGCTGGCCACCCGTTCGGGAGCCGCCGTCGTCATCGCCAGCGGCGCGCGTCCGGGCGTCATTGCCGATGTCGCAGCCGGCCGACCAGTCGGGACCCGCTTTGCGCCGGCCGTCACCCGGGTCGAGGCCCGCAAGCGCTGGATTCTGGCCGAGCGGCCCTCGGGCGCGATCGTCGTCGATGATGGCGCGGCCAGGGCCGTGGCGCGAGGCAAGAGCCTGCTCCCGGTCGGCGCGCGCGAAATCGAGGGCGACTTCGAGCGCGGCGAGGTGGTGGCGGTCCGGAACGCCCGCGGGCGCGATGTGGCCGTTGGGATTGTCCGTTATAGCGCGGCTGAAGCGCGGCGGGTGCTGGGCAAGCAGTCCGAGGCGATCGCCCGGCTGCTCGGCGACGCCAGCGCGCCGATCCTCGTGCATGCGGATGATCTCGTGACGCTGGGCAAGAAGGGGGAGGACGCCTAGTCGGCGCGGTTGACGCTTGATGCTTTCAAGCAGTTCCCGTGACCCGTCAGCCCTGCGTTGCGGTTGCGCCCGCCACTGGATGGCTTCCGGTGGTTGACGAGAGGGCGAATTCCTCGCCGTAGATCACGTCGACCCCGCCTAACGACAGCACGTCACCGGCTTCCAGGGTGCATTCCTCGATCGCGTAGCCGTTGAGCTTGGTCCCGCCCGTGCTGGCCTTGTCGACGGCCAGGAATTTGGCCAGATCGGTCTGCCAGCGCAGCTCGAGGTGGTGGCGCGAGACGCGCCGGTCATCGACCACGACGTCGCTGTCGCGCGAACGCCCGAGACGGACAAGTTCACGGTCGAGGGTGACCTGGCGTCGCCCGTCGACAATCAGAAATGGCCGGCGCGGGAGCGGTGCCCGTGGCGCGCCCTGTTCGGCGTTGTTCGGCAGGTCGGGCGGAATCCAGCGGGCTGTGACGTGCAAGACGCCCAGCTCGGCCTCGGGCGTGCCGCGCAACATGACCCGGGGAGGCATGTCGGCCCGGAAGCCGTGCTGGGCGACGATCTGACGCACGCACTCGGCCAGAGTGTCGGGCAGTTTGGGGTCGTGATACTCGAGCGGGACCAGGTCCTGGGCATTGAGGGTAATCCAGAAGTGATTCGGCGCGAGGCGTTCGCCGCCCGCGCTGACCGAGAACGCGTCGTCGATGGCGCGAGCCAGCGCGGTCGCGGCCGCGTGCGCGGGCACCCGCTCGCGCAGCGCGCGGGCGAGAGCGGTCTCAATCAACTGTCGGTTCAGGTCATCAAGTCCGCGTGTCATCGTGGTTTCAATTCGGCCATGATACGCTCCGTTCAGGCCACTTACAGAAGAATGGAAGAAAGGAAAAGAGGTGAAGAATCCTTCCCTTCTCTTCCTTTCTTCCATTCTTCTGTAGACGCTTGTCCTAGCCTCAATAGAAGAAGGGGAGACACGAAAGGGCAATTGGCCTGTTGGCTTTGGCCCATAACCGGTTGCCTCCCTCACTCTCCTTCTCCTGAAAGAAACACGTCCTACATGAGCGTCAACGGAACACCTAAGGCTCGGGCAAGCAGGCCGAGATCCTCGCGCAGGTCGCCGTAAGCCATGACGAGGTGGTGCTCCCAACCCTTCTCGAGCATCTCGGCCAGAAATCCCCTGGCCTCGCCGTCAAGGCGGACCTGGGCGATCGTCCCGCGGATCGTCAGGTCCATGGGCAGGCATTCGCCCGCGGTCGCGAGCAACCTGAAAGCGCCGAGCCCGTCATCCCCCAGGCGGAGCAGGGTGATCCGTCCGGGCGCCAGGGTGAAGCCGGCGGTCACGCCCTTGCCGGCAGCGAAGTGGCTGAACAGCTTGCGCGGCTGGCCGGCGGCCGCCAAACATGTTCCCGCGCAGCCGATGTGCCAGAGCATGGCGGTGTTGGCCTTTCCGTCCACGGCGACGATGTCGGTCAAGAAACCGGGCTGGCCGCTCAGGTGTTTGGCGATCATCATGCTGAGCGCGCCGTTGACGTCGCCCTCGCAGGCCACGATCCTGTCCCGGCCATTGAGCCAGGCCGCCGCGCCGCAGCCGGCGATGCCGTATTGCTCAGCCAGATCGCCCCAGCATTTGATCGTCACCGCGTCGTAGTTGCCGGCCGCCCTCATCGCCTCAATGCCTGCCACGAGACCGTTGTACTTGTCGACCTGCGTGCGGCTGAGCTCGCTGATGTCGTCGAAGTCCGCCGCGGCATTTGGCGCGGAGCCAACGCACGCCCGCGACGCGTCGATCAGCCCGCTGAGAGGAAGATCGACCAGCTCAGCGCCAATCGCTGCTTTGAGGGCGGCCGGCGCGATGTTCAGGTTGTCGAAACCGGGCGCGTAGCCGCCGATGCGGGCAATCCGGGCGGTCTTGAGCGCGCGCGCCAGGGCCGCCACCCGCCCGAACCGTGCGATCGCCTCGCCGACGGCAGGATCGTCCCCGGCGGCGTAAAGCGTCGATGCGGGCCGGCCGATCTTGAAGAGGTTGCTGGCGTTCACATGCGCGCCTACTAGCGAGTTCAAGCGCAGATTGCCGGTCTGCTCGGCCGGTTCGGGGAACGCCCACAGCAGGATCGGCAAATCGACCGCCCGGGCGATTGCCTGGGCCAGAATGCCCAGCGCGAACGTGCCATTCAGAATGATGACGCCGTCGGGCTGCGCAGCCCGAATCGCCGAGATGGCTGCGTCGGCGTCCGGCGCCTCGATCACCAGCGGGGCATACCGTATCAGGCTGATGTCGTCGCGCGCGCCCAGCCGCTCGGCCGCCTGAGCGGCCAGCCGCGCGCCAAGATCGGCTTCAAACGTCAGGCGGGCGAGGGTTAGAAGGATGAGGCGGGGTGGCGGCATGGGGTTATCAACCTTACCAACCTTACCAACGCTATTGATACGGCGTCGCGTCCCACGCGTCGGAGAAGCGCTTCAGGCCGACGTGGGTATACGGATGGTCAAATGCTTCCTTGAAGACATCAAAGCCGGCGGTGACGATATCGGCGCCGGTGGCGGCCGCCTCGACAATCTGGCGCGCATTGCGGACGGCGCTGACCAGGACCTCGGTCTCGAAGTCGTAGTTGTCGAAGATGGCGACGATATCTTCGATTAAGTGTTCCACTTCCTCGCCGTTGGCTTCTTTCCAGCCGATGAAGGGCGAAACGAAGCGCGCGCCGAGGCGGCCGGCCTGGAGGGCCTGGGCGGCCGAGAACACCAGGG
>JBKJQK010000453.1:0-4238 GCA_046594095.1 Anaerolineae bacterium
CCTGAAGGCCATTTACGCGTTTCGCGAGGATGGCCAGCGCGCCACCACCAACGCCCTGGCCGAGCGCCTTGGGGTGGCCGCCGCTTCAGTCACCGGGATGCTCAAGAAGCTCGACGAAATGAAACTCATCGCCTACGAGCCGTATCAGGGGGCCTCGCTCACTCTGAATGGGCGCAAGATCGCCCTCGAGGTCATCCGCCACCATCGGCTGATTGAGCTGTATCTGACCAGCGCGATGGGTTATCCGTGGGACAAGGTCCACGATGAAGCCGAGAAGCTCGAACATGCCATCAGCGAGGACTTTGAAGACGCCATGGCCCGCATGCTGGGCAACCCAACCCGCGATCCGCACGGCGATCCCATCCCGACAAAAGAAGGCAACGTTGCGGTGGTCTCGCGCCAGGCCCTTAGCGACACGGCATCGGGGGCCAGAGTTTTGGTTGACCGGGTTCGCGACGCCGATCCGGATGTGTTGCGCCGGGCCGCCCGCCTCGGCCTGCGGCCCGGCGTGACCATCCACGTGCTCGAGCGGAACACGGTGGATGGCGCCCTCACCGTTTCAATTGACCTCAACGGCGCGCAATCAGAGCATCTGATCGAGCCGGCCTTTGCCCGCGAGGTCTTCGTCGTAGCGACCTGATCGGCGCGCCGCTTGCGGTCGGGCATAATGCGCGAGACATGCCCAAACGCGCAATTCCAATCGCCCTCGTCAAAGGCGCCGGCGATCTCGGCACCGGCGTCGCGTATCGCCTGTGGCGTTGTGGTTTTCGGGTGGTTTGCCTGGATCTCGATCGGCCGATGGTGATCCGGCGCACAGTTGCCTTTGCCTCCGCGATCTATGAAGGACGGATCACGGTTGAAGGCGCCCAAGCCGACCGGATCTATTTTGCCGACGAAGCCATGTATGTGTGGGGCAACAATGGCATCCCGGTGATGGCAGATCCCGAGGCGCGGGCCATTCCGGCCCTGGGCCCCGACATCGTCGTGGACGCGATTCTGGCCAAACGCAATACTGGGACAAAGATCAGTGATGCGCCCGTCGTTATCGCCTGTGGACCGGGCTTCACGGTGGGGGTGGATTGCCACGCCGTGGTTGAGACCCTGCGCGGTCACAACCTTGGCCGGGTGCTGCGCGATGGCCACGCGGCCGCGGATACGGGCATTCCCGGCGAGATCGGCGGCGAAAGCGTCCGGCGTGTCGTACGGGCGCCGGAAGCAGGTATTGTCGTGGGCCGGCGCGCCATTGGCGATTCCGTTACGGCGGGGGATCTGATCGCGGAGATCGAAAATGTCGCGCCCCTGGCCTCGTCTGCCCGCTCGGGCGACCGGCCCGCGGTCCGCCATACCGACGTACGGGCCCCGATCACGGGCATGCTTCGCGGGCTGATCCACGATGGTGTTGCGGTCACGGCCGGCATGAAAATCGCCGATATTGACCCGCGGGCTGAGCCCTCGCATTGCTACTCAATCTCGGACAAGGCTTTGGCGATTGGTGGCGGGGTGGTCGAGGCCGCGCTCTCGATGCGGGCGCGTTTCTGACAGACGCACGGAAGAAGGACTATGACGATCGAATCGCCCGCCATACCGCTGCGCCGGCTGCTCGAGACCCCCGGTCTCATCGTCGCGCCGGGCGCATTGGACGCCCTGTCGGCTCGCCTGATGGCGGAAGCCGAATTTTCCGCGGTGTACGCCTCGGGGGCGGCCATCGCCAATACCCTGCTCGGTCTGCCCGACATCGGACTGGTGAGTTTTGGCGAGGCGATCGAGGTTGTCCGCAGGATGGCGGACGCGAGCCCGATTCCCGTCATTGCCCGCACCGACAGTCTGGCCACTCACGGGTTTGACGAGGCCGTTGCCCGGGCTCGGGGTTATGCCGCCGCGGGCGCGGATGTTGTTTTTGTCGATGCGCCGGTCACAGCCGAGCAGGTCGCGGCCCTGCCCTCCGCGGTTGGCGCGCCGATGTTTTTCAACATGGCTGAGGGTGCCAAAACGCCGCTCTTCAGCCACGCCGAGCTGGCTGGCTTTGGCTACAAGATCGTCATCCACCCGAGCCTGGCGCTCCGGGTTGCGGCGAAGGCCACCCTGGACGCGCTGCGCGACGTGAAGCGCGGTGGCGGCTCGGCCAACGTCCTGCCGCGCATACTGGATTGGGCTGAGCGCCATCGCCTGGTGAATCTGCCGGAATACGCCGCGCTTGAACGCCGTTATGCGTCATGAGCGGATTCCAATACACCCTGGGTGACGGGCCCAGATTCGTTATCATCGCCGCGTTTTGCGCGTTCGCTGGCTGGTGGCTCTGGCTAGGCGGGCATGGCGCGTGGGTATTTGTCCGCAGGTTCGTGGCGGCGCGTTCGAAGCTCGCGCTCGCCGTTCTCGGCCTGACCCTGGGATGGAACATCGGGCTCGGCATCCTGATCGCGCTCGTGACGTTGGGCGCGCTCACCTATGTCGCGGCGGCCAACTCCGAGCCGGCTGCGCCGGAGAGCCCGCAATGACCCACCGGCCGTACTCGCCGCCGCGCGGCCCGTGGGTGATGCGCCAATCCTGGCACGACCTGTTGTTCATGCATTGGCCTATCCCAGCCGAGACGCTCCGCCCGCTCATTCCGCCTGGGTTGGACGTCGACACCTTCAATGGCTCGGGCTGGATAGCGGTGGTGCCATTCCGGATGAGCAATGTCGCCCCGCGTTACACGCCGGCTCTTCCCGGGCTATCAGCTTTCCCCGAACTCAACGTGCGGACGTATGTGAGCCGCGATGGCAAACCGGGGGTGTGGTTCTTCTCACTCGAGGCTGGCAACCGTCTGGCGGTGTCGATCGCCCGGACCTGGTTCAGCCTGCCGTACTATCATGCGGACATGACCCTTGCGCCATTGGAAGGCGCGATTGGCTACACGAGCCGGCGCAGTCACCGGGGCGCCCGGCCGGCCGAGTTGCGGGTGCGCTACCGTCCGGCGGGTCCCGTCTTCAATGCCCGGCCGGGTTCGCTCGAATGGTTTCTGACCGCCCGCTACTGTCTGTATACCCAGGGATTGCCGACGAACGATCAAACCTATCTCGCCCACGCGCCCCTGATGCGGGCTGAAGTCGACCATTCCGCCTGGCCGCTTCAGGTCGCGGACGCTACGATCGAGGCCAACCGCATGGCCCAGCCGGTCGGCATCGCGCTTCCCGACGAGCCGCCCCTCGCCCACTTTGTCAGCCGGATTGACGTGGTGGTGTGGCGTCCGCAATCAGTGTCTGCGACCCTTCCCAGCGCGCGCCCGGGATGAGCGTGACCGGGGTGTTGATCACCGCGGCTTCAACGCAGATGAAATGCCGATAGCCGCCGGGCTGCAGATTCTTGATCCCGCGGCTGCTCTCCCAGGGTGTCCAGATCACCGCGTCTGGGAAGCCCTCGGCCTCGATCCGAAGTTCGCGCTCCGGCTCTCGCACGATCAGCGTGGATGGCGCATGGCCATAGATTCGATCGACCTCGCCTGGGAACCCCAGGACCGCCGTGTTCTGCGTGGCCATCACGTCCCCGTTCACATGATCGCGGTAGCGCCATCCGCCCAAACCTTCGATCGTGGTCTCGGCAAGCTCGCGCACGCGGACATAGGTATGCAGCGCGGCCGTGAACCCAAACGCATGTGGGCCGGTGTTGTCGACCGCAAGGGTGACCCGCAACCGTTGTCCGCTTACCCGGGCCGTGAGCGTCGCCAGAAAGGATGCGTCCCACATCTGCCGGGTTGCCTCGGAGTCGCGAAGCGCATACGCAACAAGGGCGTCATCGCCACCGATGGCCGTCCGAACCAGGTCCCAGGGCAGCCCTCGGGCGAAGCCGTGGCTCTGGAGCGGACCGAATCCGCCAAATTGCGGGAAGATGACGGGCACGCCGCCCCGGAAGGCTGCGCCGGGGCCAAACTCGGTGACATCACTCAGAAACAGTCGTTCGTCGCCGCCGGCCGGGATCCACGAGGTCACCTGGGCGCCATTCGTATAGGCAATCGCCTGGGCGCCATCCGGCGCTGTGATCGCAGTTGAGGTGTTCATTCCGCACCCGCCGCCGAGAACGCGGCCCCGACAATGGCCTGGGCCTCCTCAAACACCCGCTCGAGGTGGGCGGCGCTGGTGAAGCTTTCGGCGTATACCTTGTAGACATTCTCGGTGCCTGAGGGGCGGGCCGCGACCCAGCCGTTCGCGGTCACGACCTTGAGTCCGCCAATGGCGGCCCCGTTGCCGGGCGCGTGGGTGAGC
>JBKJQK010000347.1:0-9817 GCA_046594095.1 Anaerolineae bacterium
TTCAATTCCTTGTCGGTAAGGAATTGCTCGGTCTTGGGATCCAACACCTTCACTCGCGGCACGATTTCTTCGCCGCGCGCGAACTGGCTCTCATAGGCGCAGGTCGCGCCCAGCGGATTCTTGCTGCCGCGGACGAGGTCTGCCATCACCACGACTTTCTTCAAGATCGGGTAGGTCTGTTCTGCGGGGGGCGCGGCTCCCGCGCACGATGTCATCAGAATCGCGGCGGTCGCCGCGGCGGCGAGCGCAAATGTCTTTGCGTGTCTGTTTTCGGGTATCGGTTTCATCGTTACTCCTGTTGGCTGGGTCAAAGATCGCTTTGGAATACCTCTGCAATCCGGTTGCGCGGGGATTGCCGCGCGAGTCGAGTTTCTGAATGGATGAGCACGCTGTATTGCGATTGGCCACCTCCTTGCGCGACCGTCAGGATGGACTCAGGTGTTTTGGCGCGCCGCCTTGGGTTTCTGGCCGGCAGGGTCCGAGCCGTCATCCGAAATGCGCAGCAGGAGCGTAAAGATATAGACGTAGATCAGCCAGACGCTGCCGATGGCGATTGCGATCAGCGCCACAAGACCCCACAGCGGAGTCGCCGACGATAGGCCAGCCGCGAGCGGGTCAAGGGCGGGGGCGGCCTTTGGCGATTCGGCCTGGTCGAGCGCGGCGGACGGTTGACGCCCGGGCGCGCCTTCATAGGCCGCTTCGATCCGCGCTAATTCGCCGGGCTTGATCGGGTAGTAGTAAATGGCCAGACCCTGGCCACTCGTTTCGAGGTTCGCCAGGGGAACCCGGCCGTTGAGGCTGGAAACGAGATTGAAGACGATCATGGCCCTGGGAATCGGAGCGCCCTTTGCGTCAAGCAATGTCGCCCGCGCGACGAGGTCGCTGTTCTGCACCTGAACCAGGCTGAGGTTCATCTTCGTCGGCGCAGCTCCGGCGCCGACGGCCAGGCGCTGCCTGTCCTCCGGGCTCTTGGGCAGGGCGTTCTCACGGGTGAACTTGACCAGGGCCGCCAATTCGGCCGGGCTGAGTTTCTCCTCGAGAGCGGGCATGTTTCCTTCGGGAATGCCCCGGACGATGAGCATCGACAGCGCGGACTCTCGGACGTTGGATGGTGTCGTGAGCGCCGGGCCATAAGTCGCTACCTTGAGACCGTGGCACTTGTCGCACAGCCGGTCGTAGAGTTTCGCGCCATCGATCCCGGCCGTGCTCGGGGCCGCTGGCGTCGTCGGTTCCGGCTGGACACCGGTTGGATGGTTTTCGCGCGGCCAGGCGATGAGTCCGCCGACCAGAACGGCGATGACCAAACCTGCGCTAGCGTAAAACCCCGGATGTTTCATGTCACTTCCCTCCGGGCGCGGCGGCCAGGCCGGGAACGGCTGGCGCGCTCTCGGCCGTTGTCGCGGCATGCGCCTCTTCGCGGGTCTCCCAGATCGACACGATTGGGAACACCTTCGAGAAAAGAATGTAGAGCAGGACAAAGGTGGCGAAGGCGGCCGCCGTGATTGCCCATTCCACAATGCTTGGGCTGTAATGCGCCCATTCGGCTGGTGTGGTCAGCGGGATCGGAATGAACGGGTTTTCCAGAGTCGGGACGACGATGAGATACCGCTTGAGCCACATCGCCACGAGCACCAGCGCGGCCGCGATCGTCGTCGTCGTGATCGGGTGCGCGCGCATCTCCGGGAGGAAGATCATGAACAACACCGGCACGGCCACGATGAGCGCCCAACCGACATACACGCCGGGGCCGGCCGTCGCGATTGCGCTCGCGCCCGACGGCGAAAAGATCGCCGTCACGGCAGCCGGTTGGATAGCCGCCACGAGGCCGCCGCCGATCAATAGCAGGGCGGCTCCGATTCCCAGCGCCGGGCGCAATCGGGTGATGAGGGTGGCCTTTGACGGATGAGGCGGCTTGAGAAAGCGCGGCATCGTCATCATGAACGCCGGCAGCAGAAAGCCGACCAGAATCATGCCCCAGAACGCGACTGCATAACGACCGGTCATCAGCGATTCAAGTACTTCGGCATCCGGATGAATGGCGGTGTAGACGCTGGTGAGGTACTCCGAAAACGTGAAATAGAGATAGATGATGTCCATCACCAGAAACAAAATGCCCAGATAGCGGAAGTGTTTCTCCGTCACGTAGTCTTCCAGGTGGAGGGCCTTCCGAAACGCGCCCATCGCCAGCAGCAGCGCGGCGATTCCGCTGAAGATGGCGCCAACCACGAAGTACGGGCCGAAGATGGTGCTGTGCCAGCCCGGGCGAAGGGTCATTCCGAAGATCCACGAAACGACGGTGTGAACCGACACGGCGATTGGGATGATCAACACGGCCATGATGCCGACGGCCCGGTCAAGACTGCGCCGCTGGGCTTCGGTGCCGTGCCAGTTGAGCGAAAGCGTGGTGTACAGGCGCCTGCGCCAGCGGGCCGCATCCGGCAGCCGGTCGCGCAGAATGGCCATGTCCGGAATCATGGGGATGTACAGGTACAGCAGACTGCCGGTGATATAGGTCGTGATCGATATCACGTCCCATAGAATCGCGGATTGGAAGCGCCCGTACAGAAGCACATTCAGGACCCGATCCGGGCGCCCCATGTCGATCAGGATCATCGGCGCGCCGATCAACAGGGCAAAGACGGTGATGGCCTCGGCCATCCGCGTGATGGGGGTGCGCCAACCCGCCCCGGTGACCCTGAGGATGGCCGAGATCAGCGTGCCGGCATGGCTGATGCCGATGAAGAACACAAAGTTCGTCATGTAGAGGCCCCAAAACACGTAGTGGCGCATTCCCGTGACGATCAACCCGTCGCGCAGTTGGAGGTAGTAGGCGAACGCGCCACCGGCGATGATGATGAGCAGTACCCCAATCAACGCTTTGAGCGCCCGCGGGGTGCGGGTCATCCCGGCAATCAGCCGGGCTTCGCGATCGTGGGCGGGATCCGTCGCTACCTGGGCCATGGTCTTTTCTCCGTTGGGCGCGCGCTAGGGGTGACTCTGGGCGGCTGTTTGAGGAATGGCGGGCCCGAACGCGGCCGCCCGGGGCGGCAGATACCACACACGCGGGTTGGTGCCGAGCTCTTCCAGGTAGCGATAGCCGCCGTTATCCTGGATCAGCTTGCTGAAACGGACGGTTTCGCCGCGCCCATTGGTGACCATGTCCTCGAGCTCGTCGCCGGCGTAGATTGCGCCCATCGCGCAGTGCGACGCGCAGGCTGGGATCTCGCCCTTGCGGAGCAGGCTCGGGCAGAACAGGCACTTCTCCGCCACGCCTTTTCGGTGTGGTGTATTCATCTCGACGTCATACGGCTGGGCAAGCTGGAGCGGATTCTGGTTTGGCTCTTCCCAGGTGAAGAAGCGCGACGAGTAGGGGCAGGCGGCCATGCAGTAGCGGCAACCAATGCACCGATTTTGGTCGATCAGAACCACCCCGTCCTCGCGTTTGTAGGTCGCGCTCACCGGGCATACCTTCGTGCAGGGAGAGTCGTCGCACTGGAAACACGGTTTGGGGAACCAATAGGTCGCCTGCGTGCGCGGGTCCCGCATCTTGAACACCCTGATCCACTCCTGGCCGGGCGGCACGTTGTGCATTTCATTGCAGGCGTCGGTGCAAAGGCGGCAGCCGTCGCAGCGCGCAAGATCGATCACCATCACCCAGCGATGTCGCCCTTCGGGTTGGGGAGTGGCCGCCGCCTTTTGCTCCGGCAACACCGCTCCGTTCTGGTCAATCAGCCGACCGAATGTGCCCGAATTGGCGAAGAATGTTGGCAGCAGCCCGCGGACTTTCTCGGCCGCGCCATTCGTCACACGTTTCACGCCGCCGGCGACCTGAGCGCCCAGCGCGCCCGCGCCGGCAATCAAGCCTGCGATGACGATGAAGCCGCGGCGGCTCATCCGGGGATGGGCGGGGACGGGCTCGGTGGTTGGGGCGCGATCAGGCATGATGACTTCCAGAGTGTCGAACGGTGTCGGTGACGGCGCGGAGGACCGTGACAAGACCTTCGGCCAGACGGTCTTTGAAGATTGTTTCGACGGCGCCGCGTTCCAGGCTGATCCGCCGAAACTCGGGCGACGGGATGATCAGAATCAGCTTTGTCGCGGGAGCCACTTGAACCAGCGCGGGGGCAATTTCGAGGCCGTTGGAATCGGCCAGATAGATGTCCAGCAGCCCAATGTCGGCATGAAGCCGGCGCGCCTCGCTGACGGCCTGCGGGCCGCTCTCGATCACTGCGACGATTTCGAATTCGTTTGTTGCGCCCAGCGCCTCACGAATGCAGCCGACGACAAGCCTCTGGCTGGTGATTACCAGGAGGCGGACGCGCCAGCCGGAAGACTCGAGCTTCGTATCGGCGTCGGGGATGCCCAGACTTGCCACGGTAAGGGCAGTCTGCGCCGTGGGACTTACGGCCCGCCTTACAGAGTTCCGGAATTCAACCGATCAGACGGTAGCCGATACTTCGCTCGTTAATCAGATGGATGGGTTCCCTGGGGTCCGGCTCGATCTTGTGTCGAAGCCGGCTGATGAGCACCCACAGCCGGTTGGTGTCTCCCTCGGCCTCGGGCCAGATTTCGTCAATCAGCGTTTCGTTGGCGACCAACTGGTTGACGCGCCGCGCGAGGCAGGCCAGCGCGCGGCTCTCGGTTGGCGTAAGGATCTCGGACCGGCCATAGGCCAGGATCGTATGCCGGGCGAAATCGACGGTGATCGCGTCACCCAGGCGCATGACGTCCGATTCGGGAATCGCCGAGCGGGAGCGCTTCAGGACACGGGTGATGCGCGCCAGCAACTGCTTGTAACTGTACGGCTTGATGATGTAGTCTTCCGCGAAATCCTCGAGCCCCTGGATGACGCTCTCCTCGGTCCCGACCGCCGTGAGCATGACAATTGGCAAATCGAGGTAAGCCTTGATTCGCCGGCATACATCAAATCCGTGCATGTCGGGCAGGAGAAGATCGACGATAGCGAGATCGGGCAAACGCCGTCCCAGCGCGTGAATCGCCTCGCTTCCGCTGGCGGCGGTGACGACGTCGAAGCCGTCCGCCTGGAGATTCAAGCTCAGGGTTTTTCGGACGACGACGTCGTCATCGACGACGAGGATCAAAGGGGCATGATTCGTCATCAGGCATGTTCCCGTTTGAGCGTGAAAACAAAGGTTGAGCCGTGATCGGGGTTGCCCTCCGCCCGGATCCGGCCACCCATCGCTTCGACATAGGTCTTGCAGATGTGGAGGCCAAGCCCGGCGCCGCCGACCTGCCGGGTGACGGCGTTGTCGATGCGGAAGAATCGGCCGAACACCTGTGCCAGTTTTTCGGGTTGTATCCCAATTCCCTGATCGGCCACCGCGACTTCGATGTCATCGCTTGTCTGCCAGGCGGAGACGGTCACCGTCGTCCCGCTGGTCGAGTATTTGATGGCATTGGACAGGAGGTTGTTGATGACGTCCTCGCACCGCTCCGGGTCGCATCGCGCAGGGGGCAGCTCGGGCGGGAGCCGAATTTCAAAGCGATGCGCGGGGAACTGGATGGAATACTGCCCGACCACGCGCCGGACCAGAGCCACGACGTCGACAGGCTCGAGTCGCATCTGCAACTGGCCGCCGTCGACACGAGCCAACATGAGCAGGTCGTTGACGATGCCGCCCAGGCGATCGGCCGCGCTGTCGATCCCCTGCATAAATTCGTGGCGGGTCGCGGGGTCGATGGGAAGGTCGGGTCGGAGAAGGGTCTCTGCCAGGCTCTTGATCGAGGTAAGCGGCGTCCGGAGCTCGTGCGAGGCGCGGGCAACAAACTCGGACTTGAGGTGATTCATTTCGCGCAGCGTTCCGACCTCGCTCGCCTCTTTAAACAGGCGGGCGTTGTCGATGGCCGTTGCCACTTGATCGGCCAGCGCCTGCAGCAGTGACGTCGCGTTGTCGGCAAACGCGTCTTCCCGCGAAAAGTTGTAGAGCATCAGCACGCCCAGAGCCACCCCCTTCGAAATCAGGGGCACCCCGAGCGCGGACAGCATCGTGTTCGAGAAGGTGGCTTGCCGCATGCGCTCTGAATTTTCGTGGGTCATGCTGGACTGTAGTTCGCGGATTTCTCCGGCGGTTTTCGCGACAACCGGCGTCTGAATCTGGAACACGCTTCCGGCGATGCCTTCGCCCGGCGCGAGGCGAATTCCCGCGGCCGCATGCGGATCAAGCCCGAATGAGGAGCGGATTTCGAGCAGATTGCTTGCGCCATCGTACAGGAATAGACCGATGCCGTCGGCATCCGGGAGCACGATTTGCGTCTCGCGGGTGAGTAGCTCGAGCAGGCTGCCCAATTCGAGCGTCGAGGCCAGCGAGTGGGCGGATTTCACCAGGGCCGCCAACTCGCGCGTCCGCTGGTCAACCCGGGCTTCGAGGTCGCGATTAAGACCGGCGATTTGCTCCCTGGATTGCATCAGCTTCAGGCGCATGTCGTCAAAGCCGCGGGCGAGGGTGCCGACTTCATCCGTTCCGCTTACATCGATCTTGTGGTCGAGATCGCCGCCCGCGATCTCGCGGGTCGCGTCGATCAGCGCGTTCACTGGCCGCACCACGGCCCGGGTCGTGATTCTGGCGAAGACCAGTCCGGCGGCCAGGGCAATTACACCGAGCGTGAGCAATTGGGCCAGGAGCATGCGCGGGAGGGTCATCGCTTCGTCGAGGGGTTGCTCAACGATCACCCCCCAGCGCATTCGTGAGAGCGGCGCGAATGCGATGACGTGCCCGCCGCCGGGCGTTTCGTGCGTCTCGGTCCCGGGTCTGTTCGCTGCCCAGAACGGCGCGATCAATTTCAGGTGGGGATTGTCGCCGGTGTATGGCCGGCCCCCCGGGTTGTTGACGATGAGAACGCCGCTGACATCAAATAACTCGAATTGGAATGCGCTGGCGCTTCCGGTCAGCAGTGGACGAATCGCGTCTGCAATCGCCGCGCGACGGTACTCGGCGACAAGATACCCGCCACTCGCGGGCGTTCGAGATATCGGAACGATCATTAATATCGGCGCTTGGGTGGCGTCGCCGCTGGCGGGCAGGCTGCTCTCCTCCGGACTTTTCAATATCGCTTCGGTCAGCGCGTAGCGGCGGATGACATCGGCCCCGGCCGGCCGTTCATCAAGCGCGCGACCGTCGCGATCGGTGATGGTGAGCGACAGGGGGGCATCTCCGGCATGGATGATCCGCCAGTGCTCGTCGATTTCGGCGAGCGCGCCATCCAACTCGGCCAGGGTAACGGACTCCCGTTGGGGAAGCGCGGCGCTAGACAGCCGCGACAGGTCTGAATGAATCTCGCCGACGGTGACATCGACCGCGTGCGCGGCAAACTGGGCGGCGAGAAGGCGCTCCCGAAAAGCAAGCTGGAGCGATTGCTCGGTCGCGCTGCGGGCGACGATGCTGACGATGGTCGAGAACGCGAGCAGACCGGCGAACACATACAGGCCAATGCGGCGCTGCAGGCCGAGGCGTTGGTACTTCAGATACATCGAACGCAGCATTGGTTTGCCTTCCGGCATGTCCCGATCCGCCGTGTGACACCGCCCGTGCGTCGCGGACCCGACCCGTGACGTTGACTTCCCAGGCAGGATTCGGATTGTAGTCCGTGTGGCGCCGTGCTGTCGCGGTCGGACGAACGGCCAATTGCCGCCCTCCTCGATCGTCCAGACCCGCAGCTTCGATCTCACCCCGCGCGGCAAACGAGAAGCCATCCGCTTCGCCACGCTCGATTCCACGCTCGCTCTGGGTGGCGCCTTTTTCATCAATGCCGCCATCCTGGCCCTGTCCGCGTCCACCTTCCATTGGGCCAGTCAATTTGAAGTTGCCCGGATTCAGGACGATCAGCGCCTGCTTTCGCCGCTCCTCGGAACAACCGTGGCGGGGTTTCTGTTTGCGATTGCCCTGCTGGCCTCGGGTCAGAACTCGACCCTGACCGGGACGCTGGCCGGGCAGATTATCATGGATGGTTTTCTGCGCCCGCGGATGAAACCCGTGGCCCGCCGTTTGATCACCCGAGGCGTCGCCGTCGTCCCCGCCATCATCGTCATCGCCTTCGCGGGCGAGGGTAGTGTGACCTCCCTGTTGGTGCTGTCCCAGGTGGTTCTGTCGATGCAGCTTTCATTTGCCGTCTTCCCCCTGGTTCAGTTCACCAGCGACAAGCGCAAAATGGGCGAGTTCGTCAATCCGGGCTGGCTCAAGGCGCTGGCGTGGATCATCGCGTTCTTGATTGGCGCCCTAAATTCGTATTTGCTCGCCCAATTCGCGATGGACGTGAGCTAACGCGCATTTCTGTCGAGGCGGGCCATTTCGGCTCGGAAGCCCGTCGCAATCTGGGCGGCATCGGCGAGGACCTCGGCCCGATCCAGGCTCTGAACGGCCCGCCCCCGCATCAACCAGCGCCCGTCCACCATGACATCCCGGACATCGGTGGGCATGGCCGCGTAGACGAGCGCGGCATACGGGTCGTAGATCGGCTGCATCCGAGCGGCTGACATATTGATTCGGATGAGGTCTGCCCGTTTGCCAACCTCCAGCGAGCCGGTGATGGCCGAGAGCCCCAGCACGTCGGCGCCTTCGATGGTCGCCATCCGGATGATCTCCGGCGCCTGCATGACCGAGCGGCTGTGGGCGAGCAGGCGCTGAAACTGGATGACACTGGCGAATTGCGAAAATAGGTCCAGGGTGTTGCCGCTCATTGGGCCATCGGTGCCGATTCCAACTGAAATGCCGGCCTGGCGCATGGCATGGATGGGGGCGATCCCACGCCCGGCTTTGCCGTTGGCCCGGGCATTGTGGGCGACCTTGACCCCCGCGCCGGCCATCCGCGCGATCTCGTCCGGATTGACGTGCAGACAGTGCGCGGCGATCAGCCCCTTGCGCAGCAGGCCGGCCCGCTCGGCGAGGGCGACCGGACGCATCCCGTAGTGTTTGTCGCACCAGGCCATCTCAGCGTCGGTCTCCGCCAGGTGAATCTGAACGGGCAGCCCGGTCCGTTCCCAGGTGTCGGCGACCCGGCGCATGACCTCGAGGCCGGTCGAATACGGCGCATGCGGGGCGAGCGAGGCCGTGATCCGCCGATGGCCCTTGAACATTTCGGCCAGCGCGGTGAAGCGGGCGAACCCGTCGTCGATGGTCTGCTGGTCGGGCGCGGCGAAGTCGGCGATGGTTTGCCCAACGATGGCCCGTAAGCCGCACGCGTCGAGGGCGCGCCCGACTTCCGTTTCGAAGTAGTACATGTCGGCGACAGTGGTGACGCCGGCTTCGATCAGCTCGAGGGCCGCAAGACGGGTGCCGATCCGGACCATTTCTGGGGTGACCAGAGCGCGCTCCATCGGCAGGATGTAGCGGAACAGGCGGTCGTCGACGTCCTCGCCCATGCCCCGGAAAAGCGACATCGCGAGATGGCTGTGCGGATTGATCATGCCCGGCATCACCACATCGCCGCCAGCGTCCACGACCTCCGCGTCGGGCAAGTCAGGGCCTGGGCCCGGGCCAACCGCGCGAATGATATCCGACGCAATGAGCACATGACCGCGCGCAAAGACGGTCATGGCCGGGTCAACGGTCAGCACCAGCGCATTGGTGATCAGGACGGGCCGAACGGGATCGGATGACGACATGCGGGTGATTATGCCCGCGGCCCAAGATGAGCGCCGGCTATTGGCAAAGAAGCGCCGGCACCGATTCTGTATGTCCGTGGGTAACATATCGGTCCATGCCAGACCCCACCGACGCAAAGCGCGTTGCGCGCGTCCGCGACTATTACGAGCGCAATACGCCGATCTTCCTTCGTTTTGGGCGCGAGCGCGAGACGCAGA